>JAPUKG010000463.1 GCA_027295775.1 Pseudomonadota bacterium | reverse complement strand
GCGAACGGCGACGTGGAGACGCCCGAGGCGGTGTTTACGTTCCGGGCGACGGAGGACGGGCAGGTTCTGACGAGCGTGCGCCGGGCGGAGCTGAAGGTCGCCCGAGTGAGCAAGGGCGCGTACCCCGGGTTCCGGGACGCGTTGAACCGGGCGGTAAGCCTCAGCCGGCAGCGGTGGAAGATCAAGAGGGGCGGTGGCTAGGCGCGCAACGCGCGAGCCGACCGGCCGGAGGAGTGCGATGACCCGAACCGGTGTCCTCACCCTAGTCTGCGCGACGGCGCTCCTCTCGGCGCCGGCGCCCGCGCACGCCCAGGACGACGAAATCCTGGCTACGCTGCTGGGATCGGAGGCGGAAGCCAGGGGTGACGCCGACGCCTGGCTCGCGGAGTTGCTCGAAGCGGTGGCGAAGCACCCCGCGTCCCCCTACGCGTTCGGCTGCCTGTGGAAGATCCGCGACCTCGCTCCGTCGGCCACGAAGCCCGAGACGGTCGAGGCGAAGCTCGAACCGGTGCTCGCCCGCGGCGTATGCGACGCCGAGACCGACGAGCTAATCCGCGCCGCGCTGCGCGCCCGGGCGCGCGCTCGCGGCGACATCGCGCTCGCGGCGAGCTACCGCGGCGCGCGAGGGTACCTGCGACATTTCGGCGTGATCGGCCCCTTCGGCGACCGCAACGCTGCCCTGCTGCACAAACGCTACCCGCCCGAGGACGTGACCGCGGCCTTCACCGAACCGGTGCGGGCGGCCGGGCGCATGATCCGGTGGCGGGAGCTGCCCGTGCACGGCGATACGGCGTGGGTCAACCCGCAGTACCGGATCCGGGACCGCAACAAGGGGGTGGTCTACGCCGTCGCCCGCGTGCGCGCGTCGAAGCCGGGCACGATGGCGCTCAAGGTCTGGTGCTCCGACAGCTTCAAGGTGGCCGTCAACGGCCGGACGGTAATCGTCGCCGACCGCGATCGCCACCGCGTACCCAGTGTCGTCTGGGGCACCGCGCGCATCGAGACCGGCTGGAACCGCATCCTGGTCAAAGTGGTCGGCGACGCGAGCTTCGCGATCAAGGCGGCGGACCCCGCAACCGGCATGCCCTACGAGGGCCTGGAGGAGGGCAAGCCGTTTGGGCCAGCCAACGCATCGTCGCGCGCCCCCGCCACCGCCCGCAGCTATCGCACGCCGTGGGAGCGCGCGCGCGAACGGGTGGCCGGCGGCGTGGGCACGCCGGCCGCGACCGCCGCGGCGGCGTTCTTGACCCAGTGGGAGGGCCGCGAATGGGTCGCGCTCGGCCTGTGGGAGCGCGCCGCCCGCGGGCTGCCCAAGGACGAGTCGGCGGAGGCGGCCAACATCCGTGCTGGCTACGGCCGACTCCTGGCTTCCGTCCGCGAGTACCCGCAGGTCCACCGCAAGCTGCTGGCGCGCGAGCAGTTCGAGCTCGCGCTCAAGCACTTTCCGCATCACGACTCCGCGTTCGTCCGGCTCGCGCGCTACGAGAACGACGACGACCGGCCCGACCGTGCGGTCAGCCAGCTGAAAGAGCACGTCGAGAAGCGGCCCACCGCCACCGCCGCCATGGCCCTGGCGAAGATCGCCAAGGCCCGCGGCTGGGAGAAGGAGGCGCTCGACGCCGCGCGGCGGGCGCTCAGCGTCGCGCCCAACCACGTCGCGGCCATCGAGTTCCTCGCCGGCTACGACAAGAAGTACGGCAACTATGACGCGCTGCTCGAGCGGGCCGAGCAGCGCCTGCGTGTCGATCAGACGAACTGGAATGCCTGGAACGATCGCGTGAACGCGCTCCTAGCGCTCGGCCAGGACGAGGCAGCCATCGCGATCTGGCGCACCCTGATCGAGCGCAACCCGACCACGACCTGGTACCGCCAGCGCATCGCCAGCATGCTGCGGAGCCGCGGGCGGTACGACGACAGCCTCGCCGCGTGGCGGGCCCTCGAGAAGATGGTCCCCGAGGAACCCCGCTTCGCGGCAGGGGTCGGCGAGATCCTGGAGATCCAGGGGGACGCGGAGGGCGCCAAGGCCGCCTACCGCCGGAGCCTCGCCGCGCCCTACCAACCGCGGCTCTGGCGGGTGCTCAGCCGGCTGGAGAAAAGGGAGTTCGACTTCGCGAAGGCGTGGGAGCCCGATCTGAAAGAGCTTCTCGATCGCCTGCCTCCCACCGAGGAGCTCAAGAAGAAGTACCCCCAGGCCGTGGCGATCACGGTCCTCGACCACTCGGTCGCGCGCGTGAACGACGACGGCTCGGCGGTCACCTTCGTGCGCCTGGTCTTCAAGCTGCTCGACGAGAAGGGCGTGCAGAAGTACCACGACGTGCAGCGGGCGGGCGAGATGCTCGAGATCCGGGCGATCCTGCCGGACGGCACGGTGATGCTCCCGACGGGGCTAAAACGCCGCGCCTTCAACATGGAAGGCCTGGTGCCCGGCACCGTCATCGATCACCGCTTCGTGACCTTCCAGGCGGCGTCGCCCCGGGGCGGCTACGACGGCGGCGAGTTCTTCTTCCAGGACGGCGAGCTGCGCAACGACCCCAATCCGGTGCTGCTCTCGCGACTGGTCGTGATCGCGCCCAAGGGCATGAAGCTCCAGCCGGTCGCGCGCAACTTCGACGGGGAACCGCAGACGAAGGAGCTCGACGACGCGGTCGCCACGGTCTGGGAGAAGCGCGACATGCCCCGGATCACCGCCGAATACCTGATGCCGCCCAACGACGAGGTCATCCCGCTCGTGGACTACTCGCGCCCGGAGGACTTCGGGAGCGCCAACTGGAAGTACCTCGGGGAGCGGAAGACCACATGGCCCACGCCGCTGCTCGAGGACGCGCTCGCTGACGCTCTTGCGGGTGCGACATCCGACCGCGAGAAGCTGGAGGCGATCTACCGCTACGTGAACACCGAGATCACCGGCGACCGGGGCACGTCGCGCTACCCGTCCGGCATCCTCATGGAGAAGGCCGGCAACCGGGCGCAGCTCTTCGAGGCCCTGGTACGCACGGCGGGCATCGCGTATCGGACCGGCCGCGCCCAGGCGTGGAACGGCATCGGCATCGACCTCAAGCGGCCCGACGCGTCGGCCTTCAAGCGGCGCTTCCTCTGGCTGATGCCGAAGGCCGGCGACCCCATCGCGCACTTCATGGGCCCGCGCCTCGCGCCCTTCGGCCTGGTCCCGGCGGCGTACCGCGGCTCCGCCGTGTTCCTC
>JAPUKG010000462.1 GCA_027295775.1 Pseudomonadota bacterium | reverse complement strand
GGACCCCGCTCACCGAGAGCGTGGCCGGCTGGCCTTGCCTCCTCTGCAGGAGCACGCGCGAGAAGACCTGGCAGAGGTGCGACCGTTCGAGCTCGGCCGCCACGTGCCAGGGCCAGTTTTCGGCTTCGAAGAAGAGCACGTCGGAATCGAGCCAGACGATGTTGCGGAACCCGCGGTCGAGGAGCGAGCGGATGCCAATGTTGAGCAGGCGCTCCTTGTGCCACATGACGTGCTCGGCGCGCAGCTCGAGCACGTCACCGTACAGGCCGGAGGCCTCGTGGGGCCGGTCCTTGAAGGCGAGCTCGACCGTCAGCAGGGGCACGCCGGACCTGCGCATGCCGTCGTTGAACCGGCGCAGGTTGGCGAGCCGCTGCTTCGAGCGGCCCGGGTTGTAGTAGGCGGTGACCACGGCCAGGTCGTCGATGCGGAGCTGGGGCATTGCGCTGCGCAGCCGGTGCAGCCGCCGCTCGGAGTAGCTGCGGCTGGACTGCTGCTGCTTCAGGATCCGGTTCCGCAGCTGGGCCAGGGGCCGCCGCAACGCCTCGAAGCGGCGCCTCTCCGGCTCGTCCTCGCCGGCCTCCACGCGCTCCATCGCCGCGGAGTGGCCGCAGGAGAAACACCGTTCGAGGTCCAGCGGGCGCCCGTCTCTCGCCTGTCGTCTGGCCGCGCTCCGGTAGCCCTGCCGGTTCACGTGCGGGAATGGACGATCCGCCGGGACGGGCCTGTCGAGAAAGGCACACAGGGGCTCCCAGCCGCGGCCCTCGGCGAAATCGATCACGAGCAGCCGGTCGGCCCGGCCGTCCTCGAAGTAGGCGCCGACCTCCCGGTTGTAGGCCTCGTAGCCGCGCACGAAGTCCTCGCGGGTGAAGGACTCCGCCCTGAGGTGGAGCATGTAGCGCTCGCGGATGTTCGGCTTGACCACGGTGAGCCAGCGCTGCACCGAGCGCCACCACTTGTCCACGTCCCTCACGGTCAGGACGAAGAGGCTCTCGGGGTAGCGCTCGTCCAGGCGCCGGTACATGTCCCAGACGTTCCACGGCCGGTCTTCGAAGCCCCGGTACGAGCGTGCGAAGCCAAGGGCGGGCTCGTAGTTGCCGTCGAGCAGGATTGGATCGATCAGGTCCGCAGTCTTGATGTCATACTGGCTCGGTACCGGGGTGATTCCGAGCGCGCGCAGGCAGCGGCCCAGGGAAGAGGTGCCCGTCTTGTTCATTCCGATGCCGAATACCCTGGTATCCTGGGACATCAACCCTCCGGGGCGGAGAGAGTAACACGATGACTCGTCGAGGCCTCCGCTACTTCATCCCCGGTTTCTTCGCCTTCTACTTCATCTTCGGCATGACTCGCTGGATCGCCTTCCAGCAGGAGATCTTTCCCATCGGCGCGTGGGGGATGTTCCAGAGGATCGACAAGGAATTCCGCGACTACGACGTCCTGGTGAGCCGAATGGGAGGGCGCGACTACGTGCCCCCGGTTTCCCTGCGCCAACCCGACAATCCGTTGGGAATCGAGCTGGACGGACAGGCCCTGCTGGTGGTCAACGGCTACGTGCGCTTCGTGCACCGCGGCGAGCTCGACAAGGCAGCGCGCTACCGGGAATTCTTCGAGAACACCGTCCTGGGCGCGGACGCGACCTACGAGATGGTGGAGATCGAGAGGCGCTCGCGAAGATCGGAGCGACACAAGGAGGAGGTGACCCGCTACGGGCCCTTCGAAGCCCGTCCCGCGAGCGATAGGGTCGACCCGACCGCCCGCTTCGTCTTCGAGCCGACCAAGCTCAAGTTTGGCAAGCAGACGGTGCGCGGGGAAGAGCGGCGCATCAAGCGCCGCAAGTCCGCCAGCTGACCGGCGATGAACGCGGTCTCCCGGGCAGTCGAGGCGTTCTGGAGAGCGGCCGCCTTTCCCTTCCGCGAGGTCCGCTCGGACGACGAGCTGCACTATCGCCGCAGCCGGTGGTTCCTGCGCGCGTTCTACGCCTGGGTGCTGTTCTTCGTGTACGTCTACGGGCTTCCCAAGACGAAGTTCCACCTGGTTCCCCACGACGATCCGCTCTGGCCCGTGATCTGGATGTCGTGGCTGCCGTGGGAGCTCGGTGTCTACGCGGTGACCGGCGCTTGCCTGGTGGGTGCGATCCTGGCCGTCCTCCAGCCCCATTGGCGCTGGGCCCGGATCTGGGCGTTCCTGGGTCTCTTCGAGTTCCTGGCGCTCTGGTACACCTACACCGGCGTGCAGCATCGCACCTATACGATGCTGACCCTGGCCTTCTTCTTCGCGCTGCTTCCGCGCGTGCCCGCAGCCGGAGCCGGACGGGACGAGTCGCTGGGGCGCTACCTGAACGTGGTCTGGGGCGGCATGGCCTTCGTCCTGATGACGTATTCCATGTCGGGTCTCCTGAAGATCGAGGGAATCGTCGAGGCGCTCGTGCGAGGGGACGAGCGGGTCCTCGACTTCGGACAGGTGCCGATCCACCTGCTCAAGCGGGCCTTCAAGTTCGAGAACCCCCCGATCCTGTCGGAGTTCCTGCTCGACCATCCCGGGCTCGCCTCGCTGGGCCTGTTCACCATCGTCTACCTGGAATTCTTCTCGCTGTCGGTGGCGTACCGGCCCCATCTTCAGCGCTACTGGTTCGCCGTGATGGCCGGGTTCCACTTCTCGACGGAGTGGACCATGCGGGTCTTCTTCGTTCCCGCCACGGCCGTCCTGCTCCTCTACGTGATCTTCTCGCCGTTCTCGCGGCCGTGGCGGACCTGGCGAGCGGCGCTGCGCGAGCTCCCCTGGTTCGGGCCCCTGCTCGCGACCCTGCTCTTCCGGATTCTCCCCGTGCGCGGCACCGAGACGATCGTCTACGGCGATCCGGCCTCCGCGCTCTCGGCCGACCTGGTGCGTCTCATGAAGGCGAGAACGCCGATTCGAAGGGTGGAATTCGCCGACCGCAGCGATCCCCGCTACCGGGACCTGGTCGAGCAACACCCCTCCCTCGACGGGTACCGCGGTCTCGTGATCTACTCCCGCGAGGGGAGGGACGAATCGGTGCGCTTGCGGACAGAGGGGCTCTTCTGGGCGCTCGCCCACTTTCGGGGCGCCGTCGGCTGGCTCTTCGCCCTGCTCGTGGTGCCGCCGTCGATCTGGAACCTCGTCTATCGGCTCCAGAGCCGGCGCGCGACTAGCGCCGCCGACGACGCGACTGACCGAGGATCTTCTTCCGGAACTGCTGGATGATGGGAACCTGGTCGAGCCACAGCGAGGCGTCAGCGCGGGTCTCGTCGATCTCGCTGTAGGCTCCCGCGAACCCCTCCGGAATCTGGCTCTCGACGTCCGCCGGATCCCCGTCTCCGATCGAGTGATACTCGTAGCCGGGCATGGACAGGTCCTCGTCGGCGACGACGTCGATGGTCCGGACGCCGTAGCTCATGATCTCGGTGGTGGTGGCCTGGGGCGCACTGATCCAGACCTGGCGCGGTCCCGCGAAGAACATGAATTGGATCTTCCGGTTCCTCGACGGGATTCGGAAGCGCCGCACCATGCCCCCGTAGAAGCGGCTCCGGGCGCGGCTGCGCTCGAGGATCGCCGACTTGCGCAGGTCCGGCTCGAAGCCCCGAGCGAAGACCAGGGACGTCGGGTCGCACTTGCGCGTGAAGCGGGCGACGCTCCGCCCCCGGTTGATGAGATTGCGCCGATTGGCTCGGGCCCGCCGCCGGGGCTCTGTGAAGTCCCGGTACGGCTCGATCCGAGCATCCGGCGCCCTCCGCAGCACCAGGCGCACCGCATTCTCGTCGCGCCGCGGGCGGACTGCGCGGCCCAGGGTCTCGAGCGCGGTCTGGATCTCGAGCGGCAGGTCCGTGGTCGCTTCGACGGAGCTGAGGACCTCCTCACTGCCGAGGTCCGTGATGGTCGTGTCTCCCTTGCCGATCCAGTTCTCCTGGTCGGATTGGATGAAGTGCGACGCCGATCGCCAGACGAGGGAGAGGTCCTTGTAGAACAGGCGCGGGTGGATTTCGCGACCTCGGCCCTCACCCTGCACGACGTATCCGATGAAGAAGCCGAGGTCCGCGTTGCGCCGCACGTTCGTCAGGCAGTAGGTCGTGTCGAAGAGCTCCACCTTGTAGCGGGGCGTGTAGCCGCGCGACAGGAGGGAGAGCGGATCCTCGCGCGCATCGCCCAGCGCGCGGATCGTGGCGCCGTCCTCGATCCAGCGGTGGAACTCGCGCGCCACCTGGCTCGGCGTCTGCGCCGACGGACACGCACTGGCAACGATCCGGGTCGGGATGAGCGCCGCCATGGGGGCCCAACTCTAGGCGAAGGGCACGCGCGGGGCTCGGGAGCTGATGTCCGCCGCCAGTGCGTCGAGCTCGGGCGCCCGCAACCGCTCTGCGTCGGCTAGCATGGCTGCGGGAGGACCCCCCCCATGACCCGCCTCGGCTTCCAGATCCCCAACTTCACGCTTCCCGGAACCGACGACGCCGACCTCTTCGAGCGCGTGAGCGGCATGGCCCGCGCGGCCGAGGACGCCGGCTTCGACACGGTCTTCGTGATGGACCACTTCTACCAGCTGCCGATGCTGGGCCGGCCCGAGGACAACATGCTCGAGGCGTACACCCTGCTGGGTGGGATCGCGGCGCGCACCGAGCGGGTGCGGCTCGGCACCCTGGTCTCGGGCAACACGTACCGGAATCCGGCCCTGCTGGCGAAGATCGTGACTACCCTGGACATCGTCTCCCGGGGCCGCGCGCTCCTGGGGATCGGCGCGGGCTGGTTCGAGCAGGAGCATCGGGGCTACGGCTTCGAGTTCCCGCCCCTGAAGGAGCGGCTCGACCGGCTGGAGGAGGCACTTCAGATCATCGTGCCCATGCTGCGCGGCGAACGGCCCAGCGTGGACGGCCGCTTCTACCGCACCCGGGACGCGATCAACGTGCCGGGCTCGCTCCAGGCGGGCGGTCCGAAGATCATGATCGGCGGCGGCGGCGAGAAGCGCACGCTTCGCCTGGTGGCGCAGTACGCCGACGAGAGCAACCTGCCCTGCGCGCCCGCCGACATTCCCCGCAAGCTCGAGGCCCTCGATGGCCACTGCCGCGACCTCGGGAGGGAGCGCAGCGAGATCGTCGTGTCGTGGCTGGGCTCGGTCCTGATCGGCCGCACCCAGGAGGATGCGGAGAAGGGCCTGCGCGCCTTCCTCGGCCGCCGCGGCATCGACTTCGACAAGCTCCCCGACGAGATGCGCGAGGGCGTCCAGCGCTCGGTCGTGCTGGGCGACGCGGACACCGTCGGCGAACGCATCCAG
>JAPUKG010000461.1 GCA_027295775.1 Pseudomonadota bacterium | reverse complement strand
GGCGTCGATGTAGCCCTCGTGCTCGAGAATACCGCCGGTGCGCGAGAGCTTGCGGCCTGGCTTCAGGTGGTGCTTCTGCAGGCGCACCTTCTCCACGCGGACCCTGCGGCCCCCGTCGTGGATTCCGATCACCTTGCCCTGTTTGCCGCGATCGGCCCCGGCCACCACCTGCACCAGGTCGCCGATTCGAATGCGCTTTATCATGGCTGGGAGCCCCTCCGGAGAGCGCATAGGTGTGCGCCAACCGGCCCTTCCCGTCAAGGCCCGCAGGCGGGCACCCCCTCGGGGAAACAGCGCCTGGTCGCTGGCGGCTGCCGTCGAGTCGGAGGAACATCCCGCGCGTGAGGTGGATTCGCCGACTCCTGGTTGGGGTGGTGCTGCTCGCTCTCGGCGTCGCGGCGCTCGCGGCCGGAGCCTGCCGCTTCGTCCTGCCCGAGCGCTTCGCCATCAACGCGCCGATGGCCCACCAGATGTTCGGGCTGGGCGGCGTAGACGCCTCGGACGACCTGCTCGGCCAGCAGATCGAGCTGGCCGAGGGCTTCGGCATCGGTCTGTTCGCCGAGGGCCTGCGAATCCCGCGCTTCCTGCGATTCACGTCGGAAGGCGACCTGCTCGTCACCACCACCCGCAGCGGTCGAGTGGTCCTGCTGTTTCGGGACGCGGACGGCGACGGCCGTTCTGACGGCCGTCGCACGCTGCTCGAGGGCCTGGATCGTCCCCAGGGCATGGATTTCCTGGACGGATTCCTCTACGTGGCCGAGAGCGGCGCGGTCGGGCGCGTCCGCTTCGACCCCGTGGCTCGCACCACCCTTGGCGACTACGAACGGATCGTCGAGGACATTCCCGCCGGTGGGAACCACTACACCCGCACACTGCGCTTCGGCCCCGATGGCTGGATGTACGTCTCGATCGGCTCGAGCTGCAACGTCTGCGAGCAGGACGACCCGCGCCGCGCCGCGATCGTGCGCTACCGGCCCGACGGCAGCGGGGAGGAGATCTTCGCCACCGGGCTGCGCAACTCCGTGGGCTTCGACTGGCGGCCCGGAACCGGCGAGCTCTATGCCACCGACAACGGACGCGACCTGCTGGGCAACGACTTCCCTCCCTGCGAGCTCAACCTCGTCGTGCAGGGCGGCTTCTACGGCTGGCCCTACGCCAACGGAGATCGCGAGCTCGACCCGGACCTCGGGGCCGGCCACGAGGAGGAGGTCCGCGCTTCGCTGCCTCCGGCGCACCCGTTTCGGGCCCACAACGCGCCCCTCGGTATCACCTTCCTGCGCGGCGACGGCGTGCCCGCCGCGTATCGCGGTGCGGCCCTCGTCGCGCTGCACGGCTCCTGGAACCGAACGAAAAAGGACGGCTACAGCGTGGTGTCGCTCCACTGGCGGGGCGACGAGATCGAGGAGCGCGCCTTCGCGACCGGGTTCGAGCGGGACGGCGACGTGATCGGCCGCCCGGTCGACGTCGCGGAGGGCCCGGACGGTGCCATCTATGTGTCGGACGACTACGCCGGAGCCATCTACCGAATCGCTCACGGAGAGGCGTCTCGCAGCGCTCCGGCGTCTGCGAAGACGCGACGGCGCGAGCACCCGCTGGGCGCGATCCCGCCGGCGGAGCGTCTGGCCGCCGCGAAACGCGGCCGCTTCCTCTACACCGAGCACGACTGCGCGAGCTGCCACGACGCGGGGCGGGCCGCGCCGGGCGTGCTGCCGGTCCCGCTGTCCGACCTGTCCGCGCGCTACGATGTCGGAGAGCTCGCGAGCTTCCTGGCCGCGCCGACACCGCCAATGCCCGCCTTCCCCCTCTCCGAACAGGAGCGGCGCGACCTGGCGGTGGACCTGCTCGAGCGCCACCCCTGACATCGCTCATTCTGGAGGTCCCGATGGAATACGAACACATCGAGCTGACCCACGAGGACAGCTTCGCGGTCGTGACGATGGCGCGCCCGGAGAAGCGCAACGCGCTGTCCGAAGCGCACTTGCGAGAGCTGCTGCACGCGTTTCAGGCGCAGGCGAAGGGGGATGCACGCGGTGTGATCCTGGCCGCCCAGGGGCCCGTCTTCTCCGCCGGCCACGACTTCGGCGACATGGACGGGCGCAGCCTCGAGCAGATGCGCGGGCTGCTGGCGATCTGTGCCGAGGTGATGCAGACGATCCAGGCGCTGCCGCAGCCCGTGATCGCCCAGATCGAGGGACTCGCGACAGCCGGCGGCTGTCAGCTGGCGGCGAGCTGCGACCTCGCGGTGGCGGGCGAGTCGGCGCGCTTCGCGGTTCCCGGCGGGCGCGGTGGCTGGTTCTGTACCACTCCGGGAGTCGCGCTGGCCCGGGCCGTGGGGCGCAAGCACGCGATCGAGATGCTCTTCACCGGCGACCCCATCGACGCGCACAAGGCGGAGGCTTGGGGCCTGGTGAATCGGGTCGTTCCCGACGCGCGCGTCTCCGCCGAAACCCGCGAGCTGCTCGGCCGCGCCACCCGGGGAAGCCCGAGCGCCAAGGCCGTGGGCAAGCAGGCCCTCTACCGTCAGATGGACCTCGAGATCGGTGCGGCCTACGACCACGCCAGCGACGTGATGGCCCGTTCCAGCCAGACACCCGATGCGCAGGAGGGAATTCGGGCCTTCCTGGAGAAGCGACGCCCCGAGTTCACTGACTGAGCGCTGCCAGGTTCACTGAGTGAGCACCGCCGGATCTCCGCTAGACTGCGCCGCGCGATGTCGATCCTCCGCAATCTGATTCCCTTGCTTCCGACGCTTGCGCTCGCCCTTACACCCATCGCGGTGAGTGCAGAGTCCACGTTCCGCTTGGCCTACCCCGATACGTTCGGCCGCCTGCCCGCGGCAACCTACGACGAAGCGGGCGAACGCATCGGGGGTGCGGACCTGCTGATCGAGCGACTCAGTTCGGGGCATGTGCGCGTGCGCGTGCGCTCCGAGTCCGTCGGGCTGGGTGGCGCACACACCGTCGCCCTCGCCGAGCTCGCGCTGATCGGATCCGACCGCAGCCTCCGCGTCCTCTTCGAGGAGTCGCGGTCCCTCGACTCGGAGGGCAATGACCTCGGCACTCTCACGTTG
>JAPUKG010000460.1 GCA_027295775.1 Pseudomonadota bacterium | reverse complement strand
ATGGCCAGGCCGGCGAGGAATGCGCCGAGGACGGAGTACACAGCGGCGCCGAGCGCCTTTCGAAGCAGCCAGAGCATACTGATGCGAGTTCCCTACACGGCCTCGTCAAGCGGCCGGAACCGCTGAAAGATAACGCTTCGCGTGACCGGACCGGGCTGATAAGATCGCAGCGCAGGTGCCGCAGCGGGGCTCTTTGGACGCGCCTGGAGCGTGCACCACCGATGGAGGCGACGATGCGCAGGATCACACTTGGAATCATTGCAGCTGCCCTGTTGTTGGGTGGCGCGGCCGGCGCCCAGGAAGGCGACGTCTATTCGCGCGAGGGCGGCTACGCGGGACTCGCGGCCGTCGGTGCGGTGCAGACCCAGCTCGGGGACCAGAGCACCAACTGGGGTGGCGGTCTCAACGGGCGCGTCGGCTGGCGCGGCACGCGCTGGTTCGCCTTCGAGATCCAGTCCGAGTTCATCGCGGAGTTCAACGACACCAGCACACGGGCCTACTCGTTCACCGGCAACGCCAAGGTGCCCATCCCGTTGGGGATCGTGGAGCCCTACGCGCTCGCGGGCATGGGCCTGCTGTACACGAGGTTCAAGGGCACCAACAGCGGCGACAATACGGCCTTCGTCACGCGCTGGGGCGTCGGCGTCGACATCTACACGACCAAGAACTGGGTCGTGAGCACCGAGGCCGCGTACGTCCTCCCGGTCGGGTCCGGGCGGAACCTCGACTACGTGTCGCTCGGCATCGGCTTCCTGTACCGGCTGGACGGCCCCACGCTCTGAGCCGGGCTCACGCCCGCTCCCGCCCCGCCGGGGCTGCGTCGACGCCGTGAGCGGGGACGGCCGGCGGTGAGTCGCGTTGTTCCGTTCCTTCCCCTTGCCCTGGCTGTCGCGTTCCTGGCGGTTGGCCTGGCCACCACCAGCGACTTCATCGCCATCCCCGCCGACACGGCCCAGCAGCTCACCGTCGCCCGAAGCCTGTTCCGGGGAGAGGGCTATCTGCAGCCGGTCGTCTGGGCGCACTCGGGCCTGGCCGACCGCGTCACCCACATGCCCGACACCCATGGGATCCTGTGGCCCTTCGTCCAGGCGGTCTGGTTCGCCGCCCTGTCGGAGGACTCGAGCACAGCGCGCGTGCACGGGCTGGTGTACCTGGCGCTCACCGGAATCGTCACCTTCGCCTTCGCACGGAGGCTCTTCGGTACCGCTGCCGGGCTCGTCGCCATGACTCTGGTGCTGACGAACGTGAACCTCTTCCTGTTCGCAGCCATGGCAGACGACGACCTCTCCTTCAGCTTCTTCTTCCTGTGCACGGCCTTCTTCCTCCACCGCGGCCTGGAGGGCGGAGCCTCACGAGACTTCTGGTTCGCCGGCCTCGCGGGCGGGGCTGCGATGCTGGCCAAGGCGATCGGATTCGTCCTGCCACTCGTGTTCCTCTCGACCCTTCTCCTGTGGAGGTCCCTGGGACCCCGAAAGGTCGCCGTTCGGATCGTCGGCCTGTCGCTCCCGATTGGCTTCGGAGCGCTCGCCTACTTCCTGCGCAACTACCTCTCCCACGGTGACCTCGGCTTTCGCTTTGCTTCGATGCAGTGGATCTACAAGCTCGGGGGATTCGAAGCACTCGCCGGTCTGTTCGATCCGCCCCCGACCATGGGCGGCATCTTTCAGTCACTGGGACCCAGCGGCATCCTCCATGAAGTCACCTGGCAGCTGCTCGCCCTGGCGGGATCGATGATCCGGACCGTCCCGCTGCTCGTCACGGGCCCGGCCGTGCATGAGGTTGCGAGCCAGTTCTGGCTGCCGGCCTTCCTCCCCCTGGTCGGATTGATCGCGACCCTGCTCCTGCTGACGCGCCAGCGAGCCTTCTGCGTCATCGCTCTCCTGTCGTGGCTGGGGATCGTCCTGTTCGTGAGCCTGCCCTGGCACTTCGAGCTGAGGTACTTCTCTCCGTTGGTCCCGCTCTCGGCGATCTCGATCTCGGCTGCGATGCAGAAGTGGCCCTTCGCGGCGAAGCTGTCGCCCCGGGTCCGACTCACGGCCGCAGGCCCGGTGCTCGTCGCGCTGGTGACCCTCGGTCTCAGCGCACTCCAGTTCGGAATCTTCCAGGTCGAGCTGGCGTCGACGCGCTTCGACAGCCGGGTCTGCAGTGATTCGCTCGACTGGATCGAGCGATCTACTGCGCCCGAGGACCGGGTCATGGCGCTCGACCCCTGGCACGTCGCGTGGTTCACCGAGCGCGAGTCGATCGTGATTCCCTCGGGCGGCGTGTCTGCCATCGAGCGTGTCGCTCGACACTACGACACCCACTGGCTGCTGGCGGCGGCAGACCTCAAGCGCCCGGAGACCAGTCGGCTCCTGCGTCGCCTCGACGCCGTGCCCGCCGAGATACGCATCAAACACGCCTACCGCGGGCAGGCTTGTTGGGTATACCGGCTCGACTGGTAGGTCTTTCCTCCACAGGGTGCTAGTTCCAATCGATACGAAACACCCGGCAGACTTGCCCCTGGTAGGCGGGCTCCACCGTCATGCCACTGGGCTCCGAGCCGAAGCGGCGCAGCAGCCTGCTGGTCTTCGGCCTCTTTGCATCGCGCTCCGCGAGCACCCAGTGGATGTCGTAGTGCCGCGCCGCCACCTCGATCGCGCCCATTCCTCCCGAAGGCAGGACGACCGACTCCCTCTCGCTAAACCACGCAACGTGCCAGGGATTGAGGGCGAGCACCCGGTCCGTGGGCGCGGTGGATCGACGGATCCAGTCGTAGGAATCCGGACATACCCGGCTGTCCAGCTCGATCGACAGGACGTCGGACCGGAATACCGCGAACTGGAGAACACTGAGCCCGACTGCGGCGACCGTCACCGCCAGCTGCACCGCTACGGCGACCCGTTGCCCGAGCCCCAGGTTCCAATCCGGGAGCCGCCAGGCACTCGAGATCGAGATCGCGGCGAGGGGCACCAGGGGGGCGAAGTACCGCAGCTCGAAGTGATAGAGGAAGCTGACGAAGATCACGAGCCCCACCGTGGTCAGGAGGGTGAGGACCGAATAGGCACGCTGTCGGCGCCACAGGATCAGGGTGAAGATCAGTCCCGCGAGCGGGAGCACGGCGGGCAACCAGATCTGGTTCAACGCCGAGTGAAGCGCCTCTCCGCGCGGCAGCAGCGGCGTCAGCCTCACGGTGGATTCCAGGAAGAGAGCGAGCTGCTTCAAGCCCTCCAGGAACATCCCCCCGAGGCCCATCACCCGGTAGACGTCGCCCATCGTGGGAGCGGGGTCGAAGAGCCCGAAGGTTCCTTCGAGGCCCCCGGCCTTGTACATCCACTCCATCGGAGTGAAGCGAAAGCCGAGGCCTCCGTGGGAAATGTAGTTGCGAAGAAAGTAGGCGCCGGCTCCGAACGCGAACGGAAGCGACAGTGCAGAGAGGCGGAGACCAACGACGCGTGCGCCCTGGGATCGCCAGAGGAGAAGCGTCGAGAGGAAGACGAGTGGCATGAAGAATCCGATGCCCTTGGCGAGCATCGCGCCGCAGGCCGCCAGGCCGGCGAGCCAGAAGGTCCGGGGCTCGTTCCGATCCAGTCCGCTGTGCAGCAGGATGGCGGTACAGAGAAAGAAGAAGCAGAACGAAATGTCGTCGACCGCCATCACCGAGAACAGAAACAGATTCACGTTCGTGAACACGAGGATCATAGCGACGAGGCCCGCGCCCACGCCAAAGAGCCGCCGCGCGAACACGAACGTGCCGACCCCGATGAGCGTCAGGTAGATCAGGCCGTGGACGCGGACCGAAGTGGAGTCCTCGGAGAGCACAGCGAAGAGGGCCGCCTGTACAAAGGGCCAGAGGATCCCGTGTCCGTCGGGAATCTGGGTGACCGAGTCCATCAGGCCCGTGTGCAGCCAGATCACCGGGACCTGGTAGCCCTCCCCCCGAACCAGACTCCGCGCGATGGTCAGCTGATGTGCGGTATCGGGCGGAATCGCGATGAAGTTCCGGGTGGCGTAGAGGGAGCCGCCGAAGAAGAGGACAGCGAGCAGGGTGGGCGCGACAGCGGCCAGGCGCGATGCAGGCGGCACGTCGCGACGGTATCGGGTAATGCGGGTGCCGGCCGGAGAGCCGGACCGGCGATGCCCCGGCTTGCCCCGCTGGGAAGACCCTCCAGCGGGGACGCCCGATGACCGAAATATGGTAGAAATACAAAGGGTTAGTGAGGTCGACCGGCGACCCCGGCCCGTCGGAACCCATGAGTCGCAACCCGCCCCTGCTGTCCGTGATCGTTCCCGCCTTCAACGAGGCCGAGCGGATTGGCGCCTCGGTCGAGCGCATCATCCGTTTCCTGGCGACCCGGGCCGACCCAGGTGAGCTGGTCGTCGTGGACGACGGCAGCACCGACGCCACCTTCGAGACGGTGCAGCGGCTGGCCCGGAACTCCCCGGTGCCCGTTCGGATCTTTCGCTACGCGCCGAACCGCGGCAAGGGCCACGCGCTCAAGGTGGGCTTCGCGAAGGCGCGCGGCGAGCAGCTGCTGTTTACCGACGCCGATCTGTCGGTCCCCATCGAGCACGCGCCGACGCTGCTGGAGCCCCTGGACCGGGGTTCAGACGCCGCATGGGGATCGCGATCACTGCCGGACTCCGACATTGCCATTCGCCAGCCGCTTCTGCGCCAGACCCTGGGGGCGACCTTCACGTTCCTGGTGCGAGCGTTCGTGGGACCGGTCTCCGACGCCACGTGCGGCTTCAAGGCCTTTCGCGGGTCCGTCGGACGCGAGCTCTTCGCCCAGCTGCGGATCTATGACTGGAGCTTCGACGCGGAGATCCTCTATCTGCTGCGCCGCCGCGGGTACTCGATGCAGGAGGTCCCGGTGAGCTGGGAGCACCGGGAGGGCACCAAGGTGCACCTGGTCCGCGATGGCGTTCGCGCCACGCTCGGGCTGCTCGAGATCCGCCTCAACGCCGCGTTGGGACGCTATCGAGGGGAGCACGAGATCGAGCCCAGCCTCGAGAGCTGGGCATCGACTCCGCAGCTCGGAAGCTCGGAGTGAGCCGGCACGAACAGGCGGCCCGACAGCGCAGCTTCTACGAGACGCGCGACCACCAGCACCTGCAGCCCCGCGACCGGGACTTCTACGCAGACCGAATGGCCGAGCGCCTCGCTCGCGGAATCGGCATCCAGTCCCACCATCGGGTCCTGGAGCTCGGCGCGGGCTTCGGCCGCTTCACGTTCTCACTGCTCCAGCACTGCGAGTCCGTCGTCGCGCTGGACCTGTCTCCGCGAGCCCTCGCCAACCTCGAGGCCACGCGCGAGAGGCGCAAGGTCTCCCCGGAGCGCTGTGCGACGCTCTGCCTGGACATCGACCGGCTCGACCCGGGCTCCCTCGACCGGCGAGTCGACTTCGTGGTGGGCTTCTTCTTCCTCCACCACCTCCCGGACTTTCCCGCGACGATCGCCCTGCTCGCCAACCGCGTGGCTCCCGCCGGGGGCATGGCCTTCGTGGAGCCGAACCGTCGCAACCCGCTCTTCCTGGCGCAGGTGATGTGCTGTCCCGACATGACCTGGCGGGAGGAGAAGGGCATGTTCCAGCTGAGCGCGCGCAAGGTAGAGGCGGCGTACCGGGAGGCCGGCTTCTCGGAGATCCACACGAGGTCGTTCGGCTTCTTTCCGCCTCCGTTGCTGAACCACCTGTCCTGGGCGCGATCCCTCGAAATCCGGCTGGAGCAGATGCACATCCTGCGCGGCGTCCTGCCCATGCTGCTTCTCGGCGCCCGCGCGTGAACGACGAGGAATTCCGACTCGTCGAACAGATCGACTCGGACCATTGCTGGTTCGTCGGCAAGCGCCACATCCTGAAGGCTCTGCTCGAGCCTCTGGGATCCCCCGACCGGGTCCTGGATCTCGGGTGTGGAACCGGGGGGGCGCTGCGCTCGCTGTCGCAGGCGCGGCTCTGCGTGGGAGCCGACCGCTCGAGCCTGGCTCTGCGCATCAGTGCCGACCGCGGCGTGCGACCGCTGGTGCGCGCCGATCTCGCAGCCCTCCCCTTCTCCGCCGATAGCTTCGACGTGGTCCTGCTCCTCGATGTCATCGAGCACCTGCCCGACGACGTGGGCTTCCTGCGCGAAGCGCGCCTGCTGTGCGCAAGGGGGGGGCGCATGATCGTGGCGGTGCCCGCGTTCCAGGTCCTCTGGAGCCAGCACGATGAGACGTTCCAGCACTACCGGCGGTACAGCGCCCGGCAGCTGCGCCGCGTCATCGAGGCGGCGGGGCTGGTACCGGAGCGCATCACGTACACCTTCTTCTCCACGTTTCCGGTGGCGCTGCTCTGGCGTGTCGCCTCGTACCGGCTGGGACTCGGTCGCTTCGCACCGGCGACCGACTTCTTCGGTCTGCCCGCCTGGCTCAACCGGTTCCTGATCGGGCTCTTCCGGCTGGAGGCGCGCCTGCTGGCACGCACCGACCTGCCGCTGGGCAGCTCCGTGGTGTGCATCGCGCGGCGGGACTAAAGCAGTTGGTTCCCCTGCCGATTGCCTTCTGGTATTCTCACGGGTCGCCCAAGTACCCAATCGAGCGACGGAATTCCGCTCGCGGGCAGGCGTCCAGAGCGGGCGGATTCACTGGAGGACGAGCGTGACCAGCGGGACGGCGGAGTTGGCCCACGAAGCCGTGGCGGTGCGGCCCGCAACGCGGGTCGCCCCCGCGAACCCGCTCGGGGTGGAGGAGGCGCTGGCGCGCTTCGCCGCGCCCGCCGACTGCCGCGAGCCGGTCGTCATTCTCCGCCCCTTCACCGTCTTCTCGAAGCAGTCCTACAGCACGCCGATCGTGCCGCCCATCGGACCGGCGTACCTGGCCTCGTTGCTGGAAGCGGGGGGCTACGCGGTCGAGATCATCGACGGCGTTGGAGAAGCCATCGAGGACGTCCGCCTGACGGAGTGCGGGAGCTACAAGTGCCAGGGGCTCGGGGCGGAGCAGATCATCCAGCGGATTCCGGCCGACGCGCGGATCCTGGGCATCTCCATGATGTTCAGCCAGGAGTGGATCCACCACCGCGAGCTGATCAACCGGATCAAGCGTGCGCGACCGGATCTGATCATCGTCGCCGGCGGAGAGCATCCGACGTCGATTCCCGAGTACGTGCTCCGGGACTGCCCCGCCATCGACTACGTCGTGTCCGGCGAGGGCGAGCTGACGTTCCTGGAGCTGGTCCACCGGCTCGTCTCCGACGCCGACGTCTCCGGGATGACCGGGATCGCCTACCTCGACGAGAACGGGACGCTGGTCGACACGGGGCTCGGCCGCCGGCTGGCGGACGTGGACGCGCTGCCCCGGCCCGCCTGGCACCAGGTGCCCGTCTCCAAGTACTTCATCGGGATGTTCACCCACGGCCTCAGCATGGGACGCAACATGCCCATCCTGGGAACCCGCGGCTGTCCGTATCAGTGCACCTTCTGCTCGAACCCGACGATGTGGACGACCCGCTACGTGTTGCGCGACCCAGCGGCGGTCGTCGACGAGATCGAATGGCTGATGGAGACCTATGGCGCCAACAGCATCGACTTCGTGGACCTCACCGCGATCGTGAAGAAGAAGTGGATCACCGCCTTCTGCGATGAGCTGAAGCGCCGAAAGCTGGACATCGTGTGGCAGCTGCCCTCGGGTACCCGCTCGGAGGCACTCGACCCGGAGACCCTGCAGGCGCTACACGACACCGGCTGCCGGTTCCTGGCCTACGCCCCCGAGAGTGCCTCCGAGGAGACCCTCCTCCGCATCAAGAAGAAGATCGTGCTCGATCACCTGACCGAGAGTGCGAAGACCGCGGTCGAGGTGGGCCACGTGGTCAAGATCCACCTGATCATCGGCTTCCCCGGCGAGTCCCGCCGCTCGATGTGGAAGACCCTGCTCTACAGCGTAAAGATGGCGTTCCAGGGCATCGACGACTGCAACGTCGCGGTGTTTGCGCCGTACCCCGGGTCGGAGCTGTTCCGAGAGCTGCAGGAGACGGGCGCTATTGGCGAGCTGAACGACCAGTACTTCCAGGACCTCATCATCCAGTTCGACGTGGTGAGCCTGAAGACCTTCAACGGCGTCGTCCCGGACTGGGAGATCGGCTTCTACCGCGTGGCCTCCATGGCGACCTTCTACGCCGTTTCGTACCTCAGCCACCCACGCCGGATCGGCGGGCTGCTGCGGAGTCTGTTCAGCAGCACCTTCCAGGCCAGCTCGCTCCTCGAACAGCGGCTCTACGACTTCCGCAGCCGCGGCCGCCTGCGCGGCACCCCCTAGGCTCGCCATGGAGCCCTCCGTCCCGAGACCCGACCGCGAGACGACGGGTGTGACCCTCGAACTGGTCATCCCCATGTACAACGAGGAGGAGGCGCTGCCCAGGCTTCTGGACGAGCTCGCCAAGACGTTCTCGCCCGAAGCCCGCGCGGCTCATCGCATCGACCGGGTCAGCTGCCTGTTCGTCGATGACGGAAGCCGCGACCGCTCGGTTCAGATCGTCCGCGACGCTGCGGACTCGGGGCTGGGAATGGCCATCCTCCGCCTCTCGCGGAACTTCGGTCACCAGGCCGCGGTCTCCGCGGGAATCGCCCACTCGACGGCCGACCTGGTGGCGGTCATGGACGCCGACCTCCAGGATCCTCCGGCCTGCGTGCTGGAGATGCTGAAGGAGTGGCGGGCGGGCTACGAGATCGTGAACGCCCAGCGGCGCAACCGGAAGGAGGGGCCGCTCAAGAAGCTCTTGTACGCGGGCTTCTACCGCCTGTGGAGCTGGCTGTCCCCGATCGCCATACAGGTGGACAGCGGGGACTTCTGCCTGATGAGCCGCCGCGTCGTGGACGAGCTCAACAAGCTGCCCGAGACGCTCCGCTTTCCGCGGGGCCTGCGCAGCTGGGTGGGCTTCTCCCAGACCGCCATCCAGTACGACCGGCCCGCGCGCTCCGCCGGCCAGAGCAGCTACGGCTGGCGCGCGCTCTACCGCCTGGCCACCGACGGGATCGCGTCACTGAGCCTGCGCCCCCTGCAGCTCTCCCAGATCCTCGCGCTCCTCTACCTCCTCGTCTCTGGAGTGGGGATCGTGGCGCTGCTCTCGAACGCCTTCCGCGAGACGGACATTCGCACCCAACTGAACTGGATGCTGGTGCTGATACTGCTCGGCAACGGGCTGATCCTCTTCTGTGTCTATATCCTGGGCTCGTACCTGGGCCGCGCCTATCTGGAGGTCAAGGGCAGACCCGGATACGTCGTAGAAGAGAGAGTGATCGTCGCGGAGCCGCGCGGTTCGAAGGGGCCATAGGGATGGGCGGCGTCCGAGTGCTGTCCACGGCCGCTCCGCCGGACTTCCCGGACGAGTGGTACGAGACCCTGGGCGAGGGCCACTTCTGGCTCGAGTGGCGATTCGCCGTGTTCCGCAACCTGGTCGAGACGCTGGGTCTTCCGCTGGACGCGCGCTGGCGCGGCCTCGACATCGGCTGCGGCCACGGCGAGGTGCGTCGGCAGATCGAGGCGGCCACATCCTGGGTGACCGACGGCGCCGACCTCAAGCGCTCCGCCCTCGAGCAGAATGAGACCGCCAGCGGCGACGGCCTCCTGTACGACATCCACGACCGGCGGCCCGAGCTCCACGAGCACTACGACTTCATCCTGCTCTTCGACGTGATCGAGCACTTGAAGGACGAGCACGGTTTTCTCGAGTCGGCCCTCTACCACCTGAAGCCAGGAGGCTGGGTCTTCATCAACGTCCCCGCGCTCGACAGCATGAGCAGCGGCTTCGACGCTGTGGTCGGCCACCACCGGCGCTACAATCGGCGCACGCTGCTCGCGACGGCAGAGCGGGCGGGCCTCGACATCCGCGAGCTGCACTACTGGGGCTTCAGCATGCTCCCGTACCTCGTGATCCGAAAGCTCCTGACGAGCCGAGGGACTTCGGTGCGGCGCACCATCGAGAGGGGCGTGCAGCCGCCCGCGCCGTGGATGACCTCCTGGGTCGAGCGGATCCAGCGGATCGAGACCCGCTGGCTGCGCAGGCCGCCGCTCGGGACCTCCCTTATCATGGCTGCGGTCAAGCCGTGACGTACTTCAACAACCGCCAGAAGCTCAAGCTCGCGCGGAGCCTCGTCACCAAGACGAGTCCCGCGTACGTTCAGTTCTACATCACCGCGCGCTGCAACCTCGTCTGCGAGCAGTGCAACATCATCTACGCCGACGGCGACAGCAACGAGATGAACATCCACCAGATCCGGCAGATGGCCGAGAACTTCGCCGAGCTGGGGGTGTGCATGGTGCTGCTGATCGGGGGGGAGCCCTTCGCACGGCGCGACCTGCCGGAGATCATCGAGGCGTTCGTAAAGAACGACATCCACGTGCGCATGCAGACCAACGGACTGGCAACGGAGGAGATGCTCCAGCGCTGCGTCGACGCGGGTGGGCACGACATCAGCATCTCCCTCGACAGCCTGGACGCCGCCACCCAGGACGTGGTCAACGGGGGCTTCGACGGCTCCTGGGATCGTGCCATCCGCACGATCTCGGTGGTCAACAAGATCTTCCCGGACAACGGTACGGCCTTCTTCGGGACCGTGCTGATGCCCCGGAATCTCGAGCACATCGGCGAGGTGCTGGAGTTCGCCACCGAGATCGGCTGGGGCGTCTCGCTGGTACCCGTCCATCTCTCGAGGCCGGACCAGCCTCGCGGCTTCCGCAGCTTCGACGATTCGGGGGCCTGCTTGTTCCCTCCGTTCGCCTATCCGCGAGTGAAGGAGGTTCTCGAGGAGCTCAAGGCCCTGCGAGACCAGGGGATGAACCTCTACGACTCGGACGAGTACCTGGACGACATCTACCGGTTCGTGGTCGGCGAGCCGATCCGCTGGCGACGCCGAAACAACGACGTCTGCGACTCCCCGTCCCTGTACTTCGCCGTCGAGCCCAACGGCAACCTCAACCCCTGCTGCGATTTCAAGCTCGGCCGCTCCTACCCGGTCTACGGCTCCGACTTCGTGGAGCGCTACCGGAACGGGGAGATCCACGGCGAGGTAGGTCGACTGACACGGAGCTGCGACGGCTGCATGTACGGCAGCTACCCGGAGATAACGATCACCGCGCGCTTCCTGAAGCCCCTCATCAAGCGCTTCCTGTTCTTCAACACCGAGACGAACCAGCTGTTGAAGAAGATCAGCGGGGACGAGATGCGGGAGCTCGCCCGCGACGTACACGCACGCCACGAGCGACGCCGGCAGGAGAGCCTGCCGAGCGGGAGCTGAGCCGGGCGTGAAGACCGAGCACACGCTGCGCTACCTGCTGCTGCGTCACCTGGAGCACTTCGAGTCGACGGTCCCACTTGCCGTCCTGCACGAGGTGACTGGAAGCCTGTGTGTCGAGCGCGAACGCGGGGGCTTCGTGGTTACCTGGACGGCGAAGGGAGAGACGCACGAAAAGCGCTTCGCCAAGGACGCCTTCGCGTTCTACGTGCGAGGCGACACACGCCCCGAGAAACGCAGCCTCGACGATGATCTGGGCAACCAGAATGAGCGCCTGGCTGCGGCGTTCGCCCAGGAGGCGCTCGGCGGAGCGGCGCGGCCCGAGCGCGCGGCCCCGGTTCCCCTCGACCCGTACTGGCGCCGGGCCTTGATGTGGGACGCGGTGTTCGCGTTCGGCGTGGCGGCCGCCGGAGGGCTGGGGTTCACCACGGGACTGGCGATCTTGGCGACCTCGCTGGGCGAGTACGTGCGGCGGGGCCGGCTGATCGCGTCGGGGGGACTCCTGGTGCTGGCGCTGCTGGGCCCGGCGGCGGCCGCGGCCCTGGGAGCCCTCGCCTACGGCGCGCTCCAGCTCCTGGATCCCGACGCCCGCTGGCGCCGCACCCGGGTCGCCATCTGCAGCGCCGCCATCGCCCTGGCCGGCTTTCGGCTGACATCCGGCGAAACAGACTGGGCGATCGGCGCTGCCGCGCTGACGGCGATGCTCGCGCTGGGCGCCGCCGTGTTGCGCTCGCTCCACGCCTTCCACTTCCGCGCCCTGCCGCTGGCGCTGCCGTTCTACTGTGTCGGACTCGCGGCGCAGGGACACACGGTCGCCGCCGGAATCGGGCTCGCGGTGCTGCTGCTGGCCACCTTCGGCCTGTCCCACGCGGCCCCCCCGGCCAGGCCGGCCCGCTAGAGCTACGGACTTACCCGCCGATCTGATACATCTCGAGCCGTTCCGGCTGGTGGCCCTCGATCTGGACGAGGTCGCGCCGCTCTTCGGAGTAGCGGTCGCTGCGGGCGCTCCACACGCCGGCGATGATCCGGCGGAGCTCGGCGTCGGAGGCGCCATCGCGCAGGGGCGCGCGGAGATCCGTGCTCGAGGTGCCGAACAGGCAGGTCACGAGCTTCCCGTCGGTGGTGAGACGGGCGCGCGTGCAGTCGCCGCAGAAGGGCTGGCTGACCGAGGCGATGACGCCGATCTCGCCCTCCCCGTCCCGGTAGCGCCAGCGACGCGCCACCTCGCCGCGGTAGTTGGGGGAGACGGGCTCCAGGGGCAGCTCGGCGTCGATCCGCTCGAGGATCTCGCGGGCCGGCACGACCTGATCCCAGTCCCAGCCGTTCTTCGTGCCCACGTCCATGTACTCGATGAAGCGAAGGATGTGCCCGGTCCGCTTGAAGTGCCGAGCCAGCTCCACGATCCCCCGGTCATTGACGTCGCGCTGCACCACGCAGTTGATCTTGATGGGGTGCAGATCCGCCCTCTCCGCCGCCTCGATCCCCTGGAGCACCTGGGCGACCGAGCCACGCCCCCCGTTCATGGTCTCGAAGACGGTCTCGTCCAGACTGTCCAGGCTGATGGTGATGCGGCGCAGTCCGGCCCTGCGCAGGGGCTGGGCCAGGCGCGGGAGCAGCACGGCGTTGGTGGTGAGAGCGAGGTCCCGGATTCGCGGGATGCCCGCGAGGCGCGCCACGAGCGCGGGAAGATCCTGGCGCAGGAGTGGCTCCCCCCCGGAGATGCGCAGCTTCTCGACGCCGAGCCCCGCGAAGACGCCCACCAGCCGCTCCAGCTCCTCGAAGGTCAGCAGCTCGGGCTTGGGCAGGAACTCGTATTTCTCGCCGTACACCTCTGCGGGCATGCAGTAGGGGCAGCGGAAGTTGCAGCGGTCCGTGACCGAGATGCGCAAGTCCCGCATGGGGCGGCCCCGGGTGTCGGCCAGGGGGCTCTCGGCGTTGGAGGGGGAGGGGTCGGGTTGCACGGCAGCTCTCGCAGCCGATTATAGTATCTTGTACGCCGTGTCGATCGTGACCCTCACCGAGGCCGCCGCCGTGAAGGCGCGGGAGCTGCTCGAGAAGTCCGGGTCCCCCGCGGACGCATTTCGCGTGCGCGTGATCGACGGGGGCTGCAGCGGGATGCGCTACGAGCTCCTGTTCGATGGCGAAACGGGCGAGACCGACTCGGTCTTCGAGCAGCACGGGCTGCGGGTGGTGGTGGACCGCGAGAGCGCGACCTTCCTCGCGGACACGACCATCGACTTCGTGGAAGGCCTGAACGAGGCTGGCTTCAAGATCGAGAACCCGAACGCCAGCACCACCTGCGGTTGCGGCGAGAGCTTCGGGGTCTAGATACCGCTCCGGCCATGAAGCGAGTGCTTCTCTTCCTCGCCACGAACATTGCCATCCTGGTGGTGCTGAGCATCGCGCTGTCGCTGCTCGGCGTCGACACGCTGCTGGACGAGCAGGGTGTGGACCTGAACATGGGCAACCTGCTGGTCTTCTCGTCGGTGTTCGGCATGGGGGGCTCCTTCCTCTCGCTGGCCCTCTCGAAGTGGATGGCCAGGCGGCTCACGGGCGCCCAGGTGATCGAGTCGCCGCGCAACCCGACGGAGCAGTGGCTGGTGGAGAAGGTGGGCCAACACGCCAGGGCGGCGGGGATCGGCATGCCCCAGGTCACCGTCTTCGACTCCCCCGCGCCCAACGCCTTCGCCACCGGCGCGCGCCGCGACCACGCCATGGTGGCCGTGAGCACGGGGCTCCTGGCCGGGATGAACGAGAGCGAGATCGACGCAGTGCTCGGCCACGAGATCTCCCACGTGGCCAACGGAGACATGATCACCCTGACCCTGATCCAGGGCGTGGTGAACACCTTCGTGATCTTCTTCGCCCGGGTGATCGGCCACCTGATCGATCGGGTGGTGTTCCGGACCGAGCGCGGCTACGGCCCGGCCTACTTCATCACGTCGATCCTGGCGCAGATCGTGCTGGGCATCCTGGCCAGCACCATCGTCTTCTGGTTCTCCCGCCAGCGCGAGTTCCGCGCCGATGCGGGCGGCGCCCGGCTGGCGGGCGCGACCCACATGATCGCCGCGTTGGAGCGCCTGAAGGCCGGAGTCGATGCGGCGCCTCTCCCCGAGCAGATGCAGGCCTTTGGCATCGCGTCGGGCAAGCGGAGCGGCCTGATGGCTCTGTTCGCCAGCCGACCCGCCCCTCGACGCACGGATCGCGCGCCTCCGGGCCACGGGGGGCAATGGGCGGCGCCATTGACAATTAATTCAACGTTTGATTAATTCTGGGGCATGGCCAGGCCCAGCCCAGCTCCCCAGACCTCGGGCTCCTCACCTCGGGGCCCCGGTCGGCCCCAGAAGACCGACGACGGCGAGGCCGTCCGCGCCCGGCTGGTCCGGGCCGCCACCGAGCTGTTCAGCCAGCGCGGTTTCGCCGAGGTGGGCGTGCGCGAGGTGGCGAACGCCGCAGGCGTCACGCCGGCCATGGTCTCATACTACTTCGGGGACAAGCTGGGCCTGTACGAGGCCATGCTCGACAGCGTCTTCCAGGGATTGCTCGAGCGGGTGACCGAGCTGGCCGGTCGCGCGGCGAGTGGCGAGGACGGGGAAGACCGGCTCTCCGCCTTCGTCCGCATGCACATCGAGACCCTGGCCCAGGACCCCTGGGTGCCCCAGCTCATCCTGCGCGAGGTGCTGGCGGCGGACGGCCCCATGCGCGAGCGCTTCGTCGAGCGCTTCGCGCGGCAGATGACCGTCGCGGTGCAGCAGCTGATTCGCGACGGAATGGAGGCCGGCCACCTGCGGGCGAACCTCGACCCGGCGCTGACCATGCTCTCGATCATGGGACTGTGCGTCTTCCCGTATCTCAGCCACCCGATCTCGGGACCGGTGCTGGGCATCGAGCTCGACGACGACTTCCGGGACCGGCTGGTCGAGCACACGGTTCGGCTGCTTCGCGCGGGCCTGGGCGCCGGTGGAGCGACGCCATGAGGGCGCGGGCGCTCTTGTGGGCGTCGATCGCGTGGGCGCTCGTGGCTTCCGCGTGCAGCCCGGCGGAGCCCGGAGAAGACGCCGCTGCGGGCCGGGCGGCGGTCTCGGCTCCCGACCCCCTCCAGACCGGCGTGCGCGTGCGCACCGTGCCAGTCGAGACCGGGCGCCTGACGGCGCGCGACGAAGTGTCCGCTCTGGTCCACGCCTTCCACAAGGCGACCGTCACCGCGGAGACGTCGGGCCGGGTGCTGGAGCGCCTGGCCGAGCCCGGCGACGCGGTGGAGCCGGGCGACGTGCTGTTCCAGCTCGACGCGTCCCGGCCGCGCCTCGAGCTCGATCGCGCGGTGGCGACGATCGCGGCGCGGCAGACCGACCTCGCCCACGCCCGGCGCGAGCTCGAACGCGGACGCAAGCTGATGGAGCGCAACGCCATCAGCGAGCAGAAGCGCGACGACCTCCAGTACGCCGTCGAGAAGGCCGAGAGCGAGCTCGCCCTGGCCGTCGTGGCGCGGGACAGCGCGAAGCGAGCGCTCGAGGACGCGACGATCCGCGCCCCCTTCGCCGGCGTCGTCGAGGACGACCTGGTGGACGTGGGCGACTTCGTGACCTCGGGTGTGCCCGTGGCCACCGTCGTCGAGCTCTCGCGGGTGCGCCTCCGCGCCGGGGTCACCGCGGCCGAGGCGTCGCGGCTGGCGGTGGGCATGAATGCCCGGGCCCAATTCGCCGCGCTCGGGGGCGACTCCCTCGAGGCGGATCTGAAGAGTATTGGACTGGTCGCGGACCCGACGGATGGCACCTACGTCGTGGAGTTCTGGGTCGAGAACCCCGACGGACACCTCCGCGACGGAATGATCGCGAGCGTGGAGCTCCCGGCGCCGGAACGCGATCCCCACCCCCTGGTGCCCCGGGGCGCCCTGCTCCGCCGTGAAGGGCGCACGGCAGTCTTTGTCGTGGAGGGGATGGGCGCCGATGCGAGGGCCTTCGCTCGACTGCTGCGCATCGGGCGCAGCCAGGGCAATCGGGTGGAGGTGCTCGAGGGGCTCCGCGAGGGCGAGCGGGTGGTCGTCGATGGTCACTTCGCGCTCAGCGATGGAGCGGCGGTCGTCCCCGAGTCGAACGGCCGTCCAGAGACGACGTCGTCAGAGACACCGCCGGCACCGTAGAGCAAGCCCGTGGAACGCCTCGTCCGCTTCTTCGTCGAACGTCACCTGCTGGTCAACGTCGTGGTGTCGGTGGTGATCGTGGCCGGCCTGGTCTCGGTCAGCCGCTCCTCTCGCGAGGGCTTCCCCAACATCACCATGCCGCGGCTCGTGATCACGGCCGAGCTTCCCGGCGCCTCGGCGCGGGACGTCGAGACCAAGGTGACCCTGCCGCTCGAGGAGGCCATCGAAGAGGTCGACTCGGTCGACTCCTTCCACACGGTGGTCAGCGACAACCTGTCGACCACCACCGTCGAGCTGTACGAGGATCTCAGCGAGGAGGAGATCCTGGAGGGCGAGCGGGACCTGCGGCAGGCCATCGACGCGGTGAAGGACTTCCCGCTGGAGATGACCGACGACCCGGTGATCGAGCGCTTCAGCCCGGGCAAGTTCCCGATCATCGAGATCGCCCTCTCGGGACCGAGCGACGCGTTGCCCGAGGTCGCCCGGCGAATCGAGCGCGCGCTGCGCCGCCTGCCCGGCGTGGCCCGAGTTCACCTGGTGGGCCTGCGGGACCCCGAGGTCCGCGTCCTCCTCGATCCGGCCCGGGCCCGCGAGCACGGAATCACCCTGCTCGACGTGGTCAGCGCGATCGGCCGGCGCAACGTCTCGAGCACCGGAGGGGTTCTCGAGACCGAGACGGATCGGCGGCAGGTGGTCCTGTGGAGCCGCTTCGAACGCCCAGAAGAGGTCGGCGATACCGTCCTCCGCTTCCCGCCCGACGGGGGCGTGCTGCGCCTGTCGGACGTGGCGCGAATCGAGCTGACGCGCGAGGACACCGGACTCCTGGTCCACACGAACGGCCGGCCGGGGATCTCGGTGGTGGTGCAGAAGCAGGTCAAAGCGGACATCCTGACCACCACCGATCGCGTGGTCGAGATGGTCCAGTCGATGGCGTTCCCGCCGGGCGTCGAGGCCGCCTACGTCAACGACGAGTCCTTCCAGACGCGAAACCAGCTGGCGGTCCTCACCACCAACGGCATGATCGGCGGGATCGGGGTCGCGCTGATCCTGTTCCTGTTCCTCGCTCCCGGCGCCGCGCTCTGGGTTCTGGTGGGCGTGCCGGTGGTCCTGCTCGGCGTGCTGGCTCTGATGCCCCAGCTCGACATGACCATCAACCTGATCGCCATCAGCGGCTTCGTCGTGGTGCTGGGCATGCTCGTCGACGACGCCGTCGTGGTCAGCGAGCGCATCCTGCGCCGCCGGCAGCAGGGGCTCGACCCCGCGGAGGCTGCGATCAACGGCGCCACCAGCGTCGCCCGGCCGGTCCTCGCCTCGGCCATCACCACGATGCTGGCCTTCTGCCCGATGCTCGCCATCGGCGGCATGCCGGGGCGCCTGATCTGGTACATCCCCGCCGTCGTCATGCTCTCGCTCTTGTTCTCGCTGCTCGAGTCCTTCCTGATCCTGCCCGCGCACATGTCCATGGCGCGCAGCAGCGCGCCGCCCGCACCGAAGCGCGCCTTCGTGGTGCGGCTCGAGGAGGCATACGCGAGCCTGCTGCACCGGCTCCTGCCGCTGCGCTACGCCGTGGTCGCGGTCTTCGCGGGGATCTTCGTATTCACCATGGTGGTGATCCGTCCCCAGCTCGGCTTCGTGCTCTTCCCCCAGGACGACGCCACGTCCCTGGCCCTGAAGCTGAGCACGCCCCTGGGAACCCCGCTCGAGCGGACCGAGGGCGTCGCCGCCGCGGTGGCTGCCCAGCTCCCGGCCCTCATGGGCAGCGACCTGCTGGCCACCACGGCCCGCATCGGACACCAGGACCTGCTCGCGGTCACCCGGGAGCGCGGTGCCGCGGAGAACGAGGCGCTGGTGATCGCCCACGTGTCGCCGACGGGACAGCGGCGAAGCGTCGCCGAGTGGGCCGAGATCCTGAAGGAGCGGCTGCGCGTTCCGGAGGGCGTCACGATCGTGTACGAGCCCGACCGGATGGGACCGCCCATCGGCCGGCCCATCACCATCCACGCCGCCAGCAACGACGACGAGGTGCGGCGCGCCGCGGCAGCGGCCATCGCCCGATACCTGCGCGCCAGCCCGGGCGTGGTGGACGTGGAGATCGACGAGCGCCCCGGGACCCGGCAGCTCGACCTCAACCTGGACTACGAGAAGCTGGCGCTGCGCGGGCTCGAAGCCGAGGACGTGGCCGTGACGCTGAAGGCGGCCTTCTTCGGCCTGGAGGCGTCGGAGCTGCGCGACCTGGACGACACCACTACCTATCGGGTGCTCTTCGACCCCTCCGCCCGCCGCTCGCTCGAGGCCCTGCTCGAAATCCCCGTTCGCAACCGGCGCAACGAGCTCGTGCGTCTGCGCGACGTGGTCCGGCCCGTGGAGATCCCGGCGGTGTCGCGCATCTATCACCGCGAGGGCACACGCACGGCGACCATCGCCGCCGGTCTGGCGCCCGACAGCGGCGAGACGGCCGGGTCCTTCGCCGCGCGGCTGGAGTCGGACCTGCTGCCCCGGTACGCCGAGCGTCGGGACATCGAGGTGTACCTGGGCGGAGAGGTGGTCGAGACGCGCAAGACCACCCGGGACATCGCCCTCGTCGCCGTCCTCGCGTTCGTCGGGATCAGCGTCGTGATCGCGCTGATGCTGGGCTCGTTCCTGGAGGCCGTCTTCGTGGTGTCGGTGGTGCCCTTCGCCCTGGTGGGGGTGCTCCTCACCTTCTTCCTGCACGGCAAAGACCTGTCGATGTTGGCGATGATCGGCACGATCGGCCTGGCGGGCGTCGTGGTGAACGCCTCCATCGTGATGGTGGACGCGGTCCACCAACGGCTCCGGGCCCTCGACGACGACGACCCGGACGCCCAGCGCGAAGCAGTGATCGAGGCCCTGGTGGCCCGGCTCCGGCCCGTCCTCGTCACCAGCCTCTCGACCCTGGTGGGCGTGCTGCCCACCGCCTACGGCATCGGCGGCTACGACGCGATCCTGTCGCCCATGTCCCTGGCCCTCGGCTGGGGGCTCGCGTTCTCCACCCTGATCACGCTCTTCCTGATGCCCTCGCTCTACAGCATCGCGGGCGACGTGCGCCGCGGCGGGACGAGGCTGCGATCGCGACTGGGATCGAGACTGGGACTGCGACGGAGCGACTACTCGAAGGCGCCGTGGCGACCCGCGCCGGCCGAGAACCTGCGCGCGCCCTCGAGTGTCTCGCCCGAGCGGATCACCTCGAGCCCGAGCTCGGTCTCCTCGCGCAGCGCCGCGTCCTGACTCCGCCCCCACTGCCGGTACGACGAGAGTCGATCGCTGCGCAGACAGCGCTGGGGGAAGCGCGCGAGCTCGTTCGCGAGCTCCAGCGCCTCCGGGAGCGCTTGGCCGGGCTCGACGAGCCGGTTGGCGAGCCCCATTCGGAGCGCCTCCTCCCCGGACACGCCGCGTCCGGTCAGGATCATGTCCAGGGCGTGACTGTGCCCGATCAGCCGGGGCAGCCGGAGCGTCCCGCCGTCGATCAGCGGAACGCCCCAGCGGCGGCAGTAGACGCCGAAGACCGCGTCCCGAGCCGCCACGCGCAGGTCGCACCAGAGCGCCAGCTCGAGCCCCCCCGCCACGGCGTGTCCCTCGACCGCCGCGAGCACCGGCTTCGAGAGGAGCATGCGGCTCGGGCCCATGGGGCCGTCGCCGTCGAGGGTCACGCGGTTGCCGCGCCCCTCCCCCATCCCCTTCAGGTCCGCACCGGCGCAGAATGCGCCCTCGGCGCCGGTCAGGATCGCCACGGCGCAGGCGTCGTCGGCGTCGAAGCGCCGGAAGGCCTCGGCCAGCTCGCCCGCGGTGGGACCGTCCACGCAGTTGCGCACCTCGGGCCGGTTGATCGTGACCACGGCCACCGGTCCCTCGACTTCGTAGAGGACGTTGCTCATCACTTCTCCTTCTCCTGTGTGCATTATATTGGGGGCGAGGAGAATCCATGGAAGTTCCGCTGCTGGTGAATGACTTCCTGCGCCGGGCGTCCCAGCTCTACCCGGACAAGATCGCCGTTGTCGACGGCGACCTCCGCCTGGACTACCGCGCCTACCAGGAGCGGGTCAACCGTCTCTCGAACGCGCTCCTCGAGCTGGGCATCCGGAAGGGCGACCGAGTCTGCATCCTGAGCCCGAACTCCCACTTCTTCCTCGAGAGCTTCTACGGAACCAGCCAGATCGGCGCGGTGCTCGTGCCGCTGAACTACCGGCTCGTGCCCGCGGACCACGAGTACATCTTGAACCACGCGGGTGTGAAGGCGGTCCTCGTCGACTGGGAGTACACGGGCATCGTGGACGAGATCCGGCCCCGGCTCCCCACCATCGAGCACTGGGTGGTCGCAGCGGACGCGGACCACGCACCACATCGGGACGGCTGGATCAACTGGGAGGCACTGATCGCGTCCGCCTCCCCGGAGCCCCCGCCCGAGGTTGCCCTTCAGGAGAACGAGCTCGTCTCCATCAATTACACCTCGGGCACCACCGCCCGCCCCAAGGGCGTGATGCTCACCCACCGCAACTTCTATTTGAACGCGTACAACATGATCGCGCACCTGGGGCTGCGGCACGACGACGTCGAGCTCTGGACCCTGCCCATGTTTCACTGCAACGGTTGGGGCCTGGTGTACGCACTGACGGGCCTGGCCGGCACCCACGTGGTGCTGCGCGCGGTGGACGGCGCCGAGATCTTCCGCCTGATCGAGCGGGAGGGCGTGACCTTCGCGTGCATGGCGCCCGCCGTGCTGCGCGCCATCCTCGACTACCCGGACAAGGGCGCCCACCGGATCGAGACGCAGCCGCGCTTCACGGTGGCCGGCGCGCCGCCACCAGCGGCCTTCGTCGAGCGGCTCGAGCGGGAGCTCGGCTGGCAGTTCATCGAGATCTACGGTCTGACCGAGACCGCACCGCTGCTCACGGTGAACCGCCCCGACCACAACACCCGGGCCGACGACTGGCCGCGCCGAGCCCGGGCCGGCGTACCCGGGATCGGCGTCGAGCTGGTCGTCCTGGACGACGACGACGAGCCGGTCCCCCGGGACGGCGTGAGCGTGGGGGAGGTGTGCGCCCGATCCAACGTCGTCTTTGCCGGATACTGGGAGCAGCCCGACCAGACCGATGCGGCGATTCGCGACGGCTGGTTCCACACCGGCGACCTCGGCGTCTGGGACGAGACCCGGAGCATCCACATCGTCGACCGCAAGAAGGACGTGATCATCTCGGGAGGCGAGAACATCAGCTCCCCCGAGATCGAGGACACCCTCTACCAACACCCGGCCGTGCTCGAGTGTGCGGTGATTGGCGTCCCCCACGAGAAGTGGGGGGAGACGCCGAAGGCGCTGGTCGTGACTCGCGATGGCGCGTCGGCTTCCGAGCAGGAGCTGATCGACTTCTGTCGCAAGCGCCTGGCGCACTTCAAGTGCCCGACTTCGGTGGAGCTGGTCGATGCCCTGCCGCGCACCGCGACCGGCAAGCTCCAGAAGTTCCGCCTGCGCGAGAAGTACTGGAAGGGAGTGGACCGACGAGTGGGCTGAGACGACGTGCGCGACGACCGGAAGCTTCAGTTCGTCGGCTGGCACGACCCCTGGCCGGTGTCGAGATTGCGGACACACCTCGTACCGGGTCCGCAGTCGGTGATGAACTGGCAAGGGAAGCCGATCCCTGCAGTGGGGTCGTAGGGCTGGATCGGGTGCGGCGCCACCGTGCCGTCGCCGGGCTCGAGCGTGCCCATGCAGATCCCGGGCAGCTCGGGGCTCGACTTCCTGCACTGGGTGTTCGGCCCACAGTCCTTGCTGGACATGCAGGCGCCGGCGCTCCCCGCGGCCAGCAGGATGGCCGCGGCAATCGCGCACAGCGAGACCTGGAACAGACGCATCAGTGCTCCTCCGACGGATCCTCGAGGGGAACGCCGATGCCACTCGCCCGGGTGGCGGCCGTGTCTCCCTCTTTCATCTCCTGAACGATCTGGCGGCCCAGGGCGACGAGCTCGGGAATCTCGTCGTCCTCCAGCGGCCGCATCCACTGCTTGCGCGCCAGCGCCTGCTCGATGTACGGCGCCAGCTCCTGCTGCTTCTTCCGCGCCTTCTCCGCGTGGCGCGCCACGAACTCCGGCATCACCTTCTCGGCGAAGAGCTCGAGGGACTCGCAGATGTGCTCGTGGCGGTTGCGACCCCCCTGCTGGATGAAGATCACCTGGTCCACATCGCACGCCTCGAACTTGCGCAGGTGAGTCGCCAGCTGATCCGGCGTGCCGATGCCCCGATGCTCGCCCGCCTCGGGCAAATTGGGCCGCGCCGCCTCGAAGCGCTCCCAGATGTTGGTGCGCCCCGGCTTGTGGGTTCCGAAGATGTAGTGGTGGGCGAGCCCGAAGCCGAAGAAGCGGAACCCGTCCTCGCCGCGCCGGCGCGCCTCGGCCTCGTCCTCGTGGCACGAGAAGCCGGTCACCATGGCGATGTTGGCGTTCACGCTGTGCCCGATCGGCACGCACTCGGTCTTGATGATGTCGTAGTACTCGCCCACCCACTTGCGCGCCTCGTCGGGGTCGACGAAGGCGAAGGTGAGCGCGCCGATTCCGAGCCGCGCGGCCAGGTGGATCGTCTCGCGGTTGGAGCACGCCACCCAGAGCGGTGGATGCGGCTTCTGGACGGGCTTGGGGATCACGTTGCGGCAGGGCATGGAGAACGTCTTGCCCTGGTAGCCGGGGTACGGGTCCATCGCCATCATGTTGGCGATCTGCTCGAGGGCCTCCTGCCAGTGCTCCCGTTTTCCCTCGATCGGAACGCCGAAGCCGGCGAGCTCGGCCAGGGACGACGACTCCCCGGTTCCGAAGTCGACGCGTCCGTGCGAAACCAGGTCCAGGGTGGCGATCCGCTCGGCCACCCGAGCGGGCTGGTTGTAGCCGGGTGGGAGCAGCACGATCCCGTGGCCCAGGCGGATGCGCTTCGTGCGCTGGGAGCACGCCGCCAGGAAGACCTCCGGGGCCGAGGAGTGCGAGTACTCCTCCAGGAAGTGGTGCTCGACCTCCCAGGCGTAGTCGATGCCCAGCCGGTCGGCGAGCTCGACCTGGTCCAGGGCCTCGTGGAAGAGCTTCTCTTCGGCGCCCTCGCCCCAGGGCCTCGGGAGCTGGTGCTCGTAGAAGATTCCGAACTGCATGGATCGCCTGCCTCCGCCCGCTCCCAGATCTTAGCCCGTTCCGCCGCTGGCCTTGCGCGGCACCGAGTGCTGCCAGTCCGCCAGCACCGCCCGCAGGCCCGTGATGAAGGCCAGCGGCTGATCGAGCATCAGGTGGTGGTAGGCGTCGGGGATCTCGATGACCGGGGCGTTGCGGCCCAGGAGCTCGTACATGTAGTCGCCGATGTCCGGTGTCACCAGGCCGAACTCGGCCCGGAAGAGCGCCACCCGGCAGCGCACCTCGGGCAGGATCTCGTGGGCGGCGCGAGGCGTCTCGCGCCGGAAGATGGTGGGGTCGAACTTCCAGGTCCAGCCACCCTCGGTCTTGCCGAGGGAGTGCCGGGCGATGTGCTCCAGCAGGTAGTCGTTGGTGCACGGCTGGTCCGGTACGAGCCGAAAGTGCTCGAGCGCCGCCTCGGCGGTCGGATAGACCTTGGGATTGCGGAAGGAGCGGCCCCGATGCCCCTCCTCGGCCTCCGGGTCGGGACGGCGTACCGGCGAGTCCACGATGATGGCGCCGGCCAGCCGATCCCCGTAGATCGCGGCGGTGGTCATGCACACGAAGCCGCCCATGCTGTGGCCCACCAGGATCGGCGCCCCGACGATGCGGGCGTCCTCGGCCACCGCCATCAGCTCGTCCGCCCAGACCTCGCGCGGGTAGCTCTCGCGCCGGCCCGAGTCGCCGTGGCCCGAGAGGTCGAGCGCCAGCACGTGATAGTGGTGGGTGAGCTGGGGCGCGATGAAGCTCCACCAGTGCGCGTGGGCGGCGCCGCCGTGCACCAGCACCAGGCCCGGCGAAGCCGGGTCGCCCCAGCGCAGATAGTGGATCGCGCAGCCGTCCACCGAGACGGTGTGGTCTTCGAAGGGTGTGTCGATGGCTTCCTGGAACCAGCGGGGCGGCTCGAGCAAGGGGGTCCTCACGGGCGAGGCGGCAGGATAGTCGATCCCCACGACCGACCGGTGCGCTCAGCTCGGGGCGGCGGCTCCGCCGTCCTCGGCCTGGCTCACGTTGTCCTGGAGGAACTTCATCAGCAGCTGCACCAGCTCTGCGGGCGGCTGGGGCTCGGGCTCCTCCACCGAGTCCTTCAGGTGCTCGAAGCGAAGCAGGTCCATCTGCTCGTAGGCCTTGCGGACCCGGGGCGTCAGCAGGCCCAGGCGCTTCAGGTTGGGGACGATCTTCGAGAACGTCATCTGCCTGAAGCCCTTCATGAAGGGCGTCTCGTTGGCCCAGGCGGTCCAGAGCTTCACGTCCCAGCCCAGTCTCTCGAACACCTGCTCCATCAGCAGCCGCTCCCG
>JAPUKG010000046.1 GCA_027295775.1 Pseudomonadota bacterium | reverse complement strand
GCGCCGCTCATGCTGGCGGCCGCGGTGCTCGAGAGAACGCTCGGTCCTCTGGGTGTGCAGCCTCCGCTCCACACACGACGCATGGACTTCTTCCGCAAGAGCTTCGAGTTCTCGCTCGACGAGACCGCGTGCTTCGGCTTCGAGCCCCGCGTAGGGCTGGACGCCGGAATGAAGGCGACGGCCCGGTGGTCCGTGGAGCAGGGCCTGGTGTCAGATCGGGACGTGTCAGACGGGCGATGACCCGGTCGTTACGCCGCCGCCGCGATCTGGGCCTCCAGCTCCTCGACGGAAGTCCCCTCCAGGTACATCCGATACCAGACCTCGGTCGACAGCAGCAGCCACAATCGGTTGCCGTGGTCGGCGGAGCCGGCCTCGTGCTCCGCGAGGAGCTGCTCGAGCGGCCCGGGCACCAGGATTTCGTCCCTCGCCAGGTGGGAGTCGCGCAGGAAGAGGCGGAAGAGCAGCCGGTACTCTTCGCGCAGCATGTAGGGGAGCGCTGACGCGAAGCCCTGCTTGGGCCGCTCGAGCACCTCACGGGGCAGGTAGCGTTTGGCCAGCTGGGTCTGGATCCAGCGGAGCTGGCGCCCGCGAACCTTCACGCGCATCGGCAGCCGCGCGCAGTAGCCCGCCAGCTCGTGATCGAGGAACGGGCTCCGCGCTTCGAGCCCGTGGGCCATGCTCATGCGGTCGAGGATCATCACCGAGTGGTCGGTGAGGCGCAGCTGGCTGTCGGCGTAGAGCATGCGATCGATCGGGTCTTCGGCGGGCGCGCGGTCGTAGGCGGCGCTGATCGTCGCGTAGGGGTCGAACGCCGCCGTCGCTTCGGACACCGCTGGCCCCAGCAGCGCGCTGCGCGCGCTCTCCCCGAAATAGGAGTAGCCAAGGCTCGCAGCGTAGCGGCGGCCTCCCTTCAGAAACGACATCTGGTGAAGCCATCGAAGCTGATTGCTACGGCTCTTGTACCACCCGCCATGCCCCAGACGATCGATCACCGGGCCGAGTAGATGGCGCCGGAGCGTGGCGGGCATCGAAGCATAGAGATCGGCATAGCGATTGCCGTAGTAGCGGTCGTAGCCACCGAAGAGCTCGTCGCCCCCGTCGCCGCCGAGGGCGACCTTCACGTGGCTTCGGGCCAGCCCCGCGATCAGGTAGCAGCACACCGACAGCGCGTCCGATGGCTCGTCCATGTGCCACAGCAGCCTCGGGAGCAGGCGCACCAACGACGGTGTGATGGACTGCTCGTGGTGGCGCGTCCCGTAGCGCTCGGCGACCGACCGCGCGGCGGGAGACTCGTCGAACTCACCGTAGTCGAGCTTCCCGGCGAAGGTGTCGATGGGCTCGTCGAGCACGTGTTTCCCCAGGAGGGCGACCACCAGGGTCGAGTCCAGGCCACCGCTCAGGAACGCACCCACCGGGACGTCGCTCACCATGTGGAGGCGCAGCGACTCGACGAGCTGCTCCTCCAGGCCGTCGATCAGCTCTTCGTCGCTTCCGCGCAGCTTCGGCTCGTAGTCCAGGTCCCAGTAGCGCGCGATGCGGAGACCCTTGCGCTCGTCCCAGGTGAGGGTGTGGGCGGGAGGGAGCTTGCGCACGCGCCGGAACATCGTGCGCGGCGGCGTCACGATCCGAAGTGCCAGGTACTCCTCGAGCGCCTCGGGGTCGAGCTCGGCGAGCGCGGGGTCCGCGGCCAGCAGGGCCTTGATCTCCGAGGCAAAGGCGAGCCCGTTGCGGGTCTCCGTGTAGAAGAGCGGCTTCTGGCCGAGGTGGTCCCTCGCGGCGAAGAGCTGCTGGCGCCGGTCGTCCCAGAGCGCGAAGGCGAACATGCCCCGCAGCCGCTTCACACACGCGGCTCCCTCCTCCTCCCACAGGTGAACGAGAACCTCCGTGTCGGAGTGCGTCCGGAAGCGGTGGCCCCGCTCGACCAGCTCCTCGCGGAGCCCGCGGTAATTGTAGATCTCCCCGTTGAGAACCACCCAGACACTCTCGTCCTCGTTCGAGATGGGCTGATGGCCCTGGTCCAGGTCGATGATCGACAGCCGACGGTGCCCGAGTCCCACCGACCCCTTCAGATGGACGCCGGCGTCGTCCGGCCCGCGATGCACGAGCTGGCCGAGCATGGCGTCGAGCGCGCCGTCGCGTACTCCGGCGGGATCGATGAGACCGCAGATGCCACACATTCGGGGTCAGCAGACCCGCGTCACGCGGAACCGGACCGCTTCCGCGAGGCCCGTACGCGGGCGTCCGCGTCCTTGCCCTTGGCGATGAAGCTGCCGATGGCCAGCACGTCGAGGTGACCCAGTTGGAATGCCCGGATGGCATCCTGGGGCGTGCACACGATCGGCTCCTCGTGGATGTTGAAGCTCGTGTTCACGATGCCGGGCAGCCCCGTGCGCCGCCGGAACTCGGAGATGATCCGGTAGTAGCTCGGATTGTCGGCCTCGCTGACGAGCTGTGGACGGGCCGTTTGGTCGATGTGCACGACGCCCGGAGAGCCCTGCGCCATCTCGTCCGTGCAGTCGAAGGTGATGGTCATGAAGCGCGCCGCGTCGTGCGCCCCGGCCATGCCGATGAAGCAGGAATCGCCCGCCTCCGCCAGCGTGGAGGGTGCGAAGGGCATGAACTCGGTGCGCTGGAGTCGCTCGTTCAGCCAGTCGTTCACCGCGGGATCGTCGGGCCGGTAGAGGATCGACCGGTTGCCCAGCGCGCGCGGACCGAACTCCATGCGGCCGGCATGGCGGGCGACGACGTAGCCCTCGCTCAGGAGGTGCGCGACCTCCCCCTCCGGGTCATCGGACCGCGTGTATGCCACGTCGGCCGCGTCGAGAGCCTCGGCCACCTCGCGATCCGAGTATTCCGGACCCAGGTACACGTGGTCGAAGCAGCGCCTGCCGGCCTTCACGTGCCCGCGGTCAGCGCTCACCATCAGCGCCGCGCCGGCCGAAAGCCCCTCGTCCGACATGGCCGGACACACGAAGACCCGGTCTACGCCCGGCAGCTCGTGGATGCGCTGGTTGATCTTGACGTTGGCCACCACGCCCCCGGCCAGGGCCACGTCGCGCAGGCCCGTCTTCTCCTGCCAGTAGCCGACGAAGCGGGTGGCGATGTCCTCCGAGAGATTCTGGATGCTCGCCGCCAGGTCCTCTCGACGGAAGTCGGCAGGCAGCGCCTTGCGGAGCTTCTCGAGCGCCCCGCCCCGGAACGCGTTGCCCACGTTCGTCATGCTGCCCTCGGCGTAGCGGATGAAGGACTCCAGCACCTCCCGGTGGCGGTCCTCCCCGTACGCCGCGAGACCCGTGACCTTGCCCTCGTGCTTGCCGGTCTTGAACCCGCAGAGATTGGTGACGTAGCCGTAGTAGTTCCCGAGCCCGTCGAAGGAGGAGACCGTGTGCAGCAGTCGCCACTGGCCTCCCCGGACCTCGTAGACGTGGGAGGAGTGGCCGTCTCCAGAGCCGTCGAGGGTCACGACCAGCGCGTCGCCGAAGCCACTTCCGTAGTAGGCGACCGCCGCGTGCGCCCGGTGGTGCCAGATGTACTCGACGTGCGCGGTCAGATCGAACTCGTCCCGCAGCACCTCACGGATGCGCCGCCGCCGCTTCGCGAAGACAGGCTCGCGCAGCCGGTAGTAGAGCGACTCGAGAATGGGCAGGCGACTGCGGAGGAAGGCCAGCCGGGAGCCCACCGCGAAGAAGAGATTCTTGACGCCTCCCTCGTCCACGCCGAAGACGCCCTCGCTGAAGTCGACGATCTCGTCGAGGAAATGGCCCCACTTCGAGGCCACGGCGACGACGTCGACCTCCGAGGGAGCGACCCCGGCGATGCGCAGGACTTCAGCGATGGAGCGGCGCGGGAAGCCCATCGCCATCTTTTTGCGAACGAGGCGTTCTTCGTTGACGGCGGCAACCAGGCGTCCGTCCTCGATCAGCGCCGCTCCGCTGATGTAGTGGTCGCTGATGCCCAGCACGCGCATCGAGTTGTCCATCCTGTCCCGCGTTGAAGCATGCGCGGGAGTCCGCGACCAGCGGCTGCCTAGCCTATCGGATGCGCCCGGGAGCGGGAAGCCGAGGGTGTCGGTGGGCCCGACTCGAGAACTTCCCGGGTCGGCGGCCAGATCTTCGAACCCAGCGCTGGTAGTGCCGTCGGCGAGGCGGACTGTCACCATGAGGCATCTGGGCTACCCAACCGCATGTGACTGATCGCGGTACCCGACGGGGTGACGAACGCGGTCGCGACCCGGGGCGGCGATTCCCCCGAGGGATCTTCCTGCGTGTCGCGCTCCTCACGCTCGCCAGCCTGGCCGCCGGCTGTGGGGCCGGACCCATCCCTTGGGAGACGGCCACGCCCGCGAGCCAGGGCCTCGACGCCGAGCGCCTGGCCCGGTGGGCAGCGTCGCTGGAGGCCGCCGGCACCCGCTCCCTGATGGTCCTCCACAATGACGTGCTGATCGTCGAGATGCACGTGGCGGGGCGATCGCGTCACCATCGACACCACATCGCCTCCATGACCAAGGGTGTCGTGGGCGGAGTGGCGATTGCCGTCCTGGTCGAGGACGGCCTGGTGGATCTGGACGCGCCGGTGGCCGCCCGAGTGCCAAACTGGGAGGGGGCTCCGCCCCGATCCGAGATCACCCTGCGGCAGCTCGCTTCGCACACGGCCGGGATCCACAGCGCCAAGGTGCCTGGCCTGTCCAAGGACCAGCTCACGGGTTGGAAGGCGGATTTCTGGAAGCACCGACCGGAGCGCTCGCCCGTGCACGTCGCGGTAGAGGACGCTCCGATCGTCTTCCCGCCGGGACGCGGCTTCGGCTACAGCGGACCGGGCTTCGGCGTCTTGTCGCTGGTGCTGGCCTCCGCCCTCGAAGGCGCCCCTTCGGATTCGGTTCCCGAGCTCCTGAACGACCGGGTGTTCGGACCCATCGGGATCGAAGAAAGCGCCTGGTCCATCGGCCCTCCAGCGCCCTTCCGAGTGGGCGCGACCGACGTGTGGCCGGTCTGGGGCGGTGCCGGGTTCACCCCGGATGCCCTGCTACGCCTGGGCCGCCTCCTCCTCCGCAGGGGCGACTGGAACGGCAAGCAGGTGCTCTCTCCGCTGCACGTCGAAGCGATGCTGACCGCGGCCCCCAGGCCCCCCGGCGGGGCCGGGGCCTCTTGGCCCGCGGGCGCCGTGGGGTGGTGGACGAATGCGAACGGCGTATGGCCGGAGCTTCCGCGCGACACCTTCCTCGCAGCCGGATCGAGCCACCAGATCTTGTTAGTCGCACCCAGCCTCGACCTGGTACTGGTAAGGCTGGGAGAGCCGCTGGGCGAAGACAAATTTGGAGGCGATTTCTGGTCCGCGCTGCACCGCGAGCTGCTCCGGCCGTTGGCGCAGGCTTTCCCCGATCCGCCCGTAGCGCGCAGCGAGACCCTCCCTGGGGCTTGGTTCTCTCCCCAGTCCTCCGTGACTTGCCGCGCTCGTGGGAGCGACAACTGGCCGATCACCTGGGGAGCCGACGGGCTCTTCGCATCCTACGGCGACGGCAGGGGGTTCCTTCCCCACGTCTCGAAGAAGCTGAGCCTGGGATTTGCGACCTTGACCGGCGACCCGGACGACTTCCGGGGCGAGAACCTCCGCTCTGCGACCGGCGAGCTCGTGGGCAACGGGCCCTCGGGCGGCAAGACGAGCGGCATGCTGTCGGTGGACGGAGTCCTCTACATGCTGGTGCGGAACCTGGCCAACTCGCGCCTCGCTTGGTCCGATGATGACGGCGCCAGCTGGACGTGGGGCTTTCGCTTCGAAGAGAGCTTCGGAAGCCCGACCTTCCTCCAGTTCGGCCGCGACTACTCTGGCGCTCGCGACGCCTACGTCTACGTGTACTCACAGGACGGAGCCAGCGCCTACGAGCCCGACGACGCCGTCGTGCTGGCCCGTGTGCACCGCGATCGAATTCGGGACCGCGCGGCCTGGCAATTCTTCGCGGGGAGCGGTCGGGCGGGTGAGCCGCGCTGGAGTCGGGAGATCGACGCGCGGCGCCCGGTCTTCGCGCATCCCGGCCACTGCCTTCGCAGCGAGGTCGTCTACGTGGGCGGTCTCGAGCGCTACCTGATGGCGCTCGGCTTCGATCGAAAAGGGGGTTGGGGGATCTTCGAGGCACCCGAGCCCTGGGGACCCTGGCGCACGGTCTACCTGACGCCGCGCTGGGACGTCGGGGACACGCACTCCTACCGGATGCCAACGGCTTGGATCCACGACGCGGGACGCACCCTGCACCTGGTCTACTCGGGAAGCGATCGCCCGGGCGCGGTGCTGGACGCCTTCTGTGTGCGGCGCCTGCGCATTCCCGATCTGGAGATCCCGTTCGCCCTCGGGAGCTCTGCCGCAGCGAGCGAGCGCTGAGCGCGGCTGGCATCAGGCGACTCCGCGGTTTCCCAATGTGGCGATAGCGGGGTCCCGTTTCTGGAAGAGCTCGACCAGATGCTCCGCCAGGCGGTGGGCGAAGGCCGTGATCGTCAGCACGGGCTGCGTCGCGGCGCCGGTCACGAACACCTCGGCGCCACACACGAACAGGTTGGGGCTGGCGTGCACGCGCAGGTTCCGGTCCACGACGCTGGTCTTCGGGTCGTCTCCCGTGCGGCAGGTGCCGATGTGATGCCTCGACCAGGTCTGCTCGATCTCCTCGATGTCCGTCGCCCCAAGCTTCTCGAAGCAGGAGAGCACCAGCTCGCGTGACCGCTCGAGCAGCCGGCGGTCCTCGTCCGTGAAGCTGAGGGCCAGGTGCGCCGTCGGGTTCCCGAACGCATCCCGCGTCGTCTCGGAGAGCTTGACGCGGTTCGCGTCCACCGGACGCATCTCCAACGTCGGGCTCATGTAGATCGTGGGCCAGACGAGTCGGCTCGCTGCGTCGGCCACGTGCTTCGGAAGGTCTGCCAGCCGGTAGCGCAGCAGGTGGTTCGGAAACGCGAAGGACTGGATGCAGACGGCGTGGATCGCCCCGAGGCCTTCTGCGCGAAACGTCTCGTAGAACTGATGCGTGCGGCCGATCTTGTGTCGGGGACGGAGCTTGCCCCAGCCGGACCGGATCCGGCCGTAGAAGTTCAGGGAGGGATGCTCGTTGAAGCCGCGCCCCACGCGGTCGTACTCGTTCCCCAAGCCGTCGGGGAAACGCTCGGACCGGGAGAGCAACAGCAACCGGGGCGACTGGATGCCACCACACGAGACCACGTAGACGCGTGCCCGCGCCGTCCTCGTCGTCCCGTCGAGGCAGCGCGCGGTGACCCCAGCAACCGCGCCCCGCTCGTCGTGTACGAGATCGGTGGCCGTCACCCCGGAGACCAGCGTGCCGAGCGGTGACGCCAGGAAGCGCGGCAGGATCTCCTTGTTCACGCGAAAGAAACGCAGCGCCTTCTCTGGCGTCGCAGTCGGCGAATCGTCGAGCGTCACGCCCCCCTTCTGCATCAGCTCCTTGAGGACCGTGATGTCCGAGCGGGCCTTCAACGGGAAGGGCTCGCTGCGGGGAGGCATGAAGCGGGAAGGCTCCCCCCCACGAACGCGGAGCGTCTTCTCGGCGCGCGTGTAGTAGGGCTCGAGGTCGTCATATCGAATCGGCCACGGGTTCTCCGCAGGCAGATAGGGGTGCGCCTCGAAATCGGAGGGGTGAAAGCGTTCGCAGCGGCCGGTCCAGAAGTTCGAGTTTCCGCCGATGATCCGGGACGTCGTGCGGGTCAGCGGGTAGTCCGTGTCGCCGGAGAACTCGTACTCCGCGAGCTTGCGAACCTCTTTGTCGAACAGCCACTGACGCATGCCGCCACCCGACTCGAGGATCAGGGTGCGCAGCCCCCGCTCGACGAGGCTGGTTCCCAGGATCGTGCCAGCCGGCCCGGAGCCGACGATGCAGACGTCCCAGGGCTCGCTGGCGTCAAGTGCCTGGGGCTTCTCGAGGGGCATGCTTCTCTCCAGGTTGACGTTCGGGGGGAAGGGCCGCGGGGTCGGCGTTCGGTGCAGGCGCACCACCCGTCGAGCGCTCTCTCAAGAAGAAGAACCCGCCGATCAGCGAGACCGTCATGTTCCCGACGCGTCCCAGCAGGGCGATGAGAAGGGCCTCCGGACCGGGAGCACCGATCCGCTCCATGAAAAAGACCAGGGATCCCTCCTTGACCCCGATGCCGTTGATGGAGATCGGGAGCACCACGAGGATCCCAGTCAGCGGGGAGATGAAGAGCATGGCCAGTACAGGGGCGTCTACGCCGACGGCCATCGCGAAGAGGAGCAAGGTCAGCGACTGCAAGGCGTGAAAGACGAGGGAAATCAGCATCGCCGCCAGCATCGGGCCGCGATGACCTCGGTAGGCCATGAGGCTGCTCGAGATCTCCTCGATCAAGGCCCTCAAGCGCGGCACGCGCCGTAGCACCGGAATGCGGCCCGCCTGAGCCCCGACGAACGCGGCGCCGACGAGCGCGCCGGCACCCAGGAAGCCGACACCGGTGATGACCAGCAGCAGCTCCGGGGTGACGAACTCGTAGGTCAGGAAGATCCCGGCAACCGAGGCCAGCAAGAGAGCCGACAGAAGACCGGTGGCACGCTCCATGACGACGGCGGATGCCGCTCCCCCGGCGGACCTGGAATATTCGCGTGCGTGATAGGCCCGGTATACGTCGCCACCGAGCGTTCCCAGGAAGAAATTGTTGATGAAGGTCGACATGTAGGTGAGCCGCAGCGAGGTGCCGAAGGAGCTGCGACCCCCATGCACCCGCAG
>JAPUKG010000459.1 GCA_027295775.1 Pseudomonadota bacterium | reverse complement strand
TCGCACCGCGAGGCGTTCCAGCAGGTTGAGCAGCTCGCGCACGTTGCCGGGCCACGCGTGCTCCGCCAGTCGCTCGATCGCCTTCTCGTCGACCTGCGGCGCGCGCACGCCGAGGCTCTCTGCGATCCTCTCGAGTCCGGCGGCCACCAGTCGCGGAAGATCCCCCTTGCGCTCGCGCAGCGGCGGCACGCGCAGGTGAACCACGTTCAGCCGGTAGAACAGGTCTCGGCGGAAGCGCCCTGCGGCGACGGCCCGCGGTAGGTCCGCGTGCGTGGCGGCGATCACCCGCGCCGTCATCGCCAGCGTCCGGCCCCCGCCGATCCGCTCGTACTCGCGGTCCTGGAGGACGCGCAGGAGCTTCGCCTGGAGTGCCGGAGCCAGATCGCCGATCTCGTCGAGGAAGATCGTCCCCTCGCCGGCCAGCTCGAAGCGTCCGGCGCGGCGCGCCACGGCGCCGGTGAAAGAGCCGCGCTCGTGCCCGAACAGCTCGCTCTCGACGACGGTCGGGGAGAGGGCCGCGCAGTCGACGTGAATGAAGGGCAATGCCGCCCGGGGGCTCGTGGCGTGCAGCAGGCGCGCCACCAGGCCCTTCCCGGTTCCGGTCTCGCCGCTGATCAGCACGGTCGAGCGGAGCGGCGCCACTGCGTCGATCTCGCGCCGCAGACGCTGCATGGCCGGGCTCTCGCCCAGAGACTCGTGGTACGGGGAGTGCGGACCCACCGTCGCCAGGAAAGCGGCAGCCGGGCACACGCACAATCGCCAGGAACGGTCCAATCGCCGCGGATGTCCGCAGAGGCCCGCCGACGCCGGTCAGACGCTGGCGGACCGCGTCGAAAGACGTCGAAGGGATCAGTAGACGATGACGGTGCGGATCGCGTTGCCGGCGTGCATCTGCTCGAACGCCTCGTTGATGCGCTCGAGGGGCATGGTGCCGGTAATGAGCTCGTCGATCTTGATGCGGCCGGCCAGGTAGCGGTCCACGTAGCGCGGCAGCTCGGTGCGCCCCTTGACCCCGCCGAAGGCCGAGCCGCGCCAGGAACGGCCCGTCACCAGCAGGAAGGGCCGCGCGTGGATCTCCTCGCCGGCGCCCGCCACGCCGACGATGATCGACTGTCCCCAGCCCTTGTGGGTGCACCGGAGCGCCACGCCCATCAGCTCGACGTTGCCGACGCACTCGAACGAGTAGTCGACGCCGCCGTCGGTCATGTCGATGATCTGGTCGGCCACGTCCTCGACGTCGCTCGGGTCGACCGTGTCGGTGGCCCCGAACTGTCTCGCCAGCTCGAACTTCCTCGTGTTGGTGTCGACGGCGATGATCCGCTCGGCGCCGGCCAGGACCGCGCCCTGGATCGCCGAGAGCCCGACGCCGCCCAGCCCGAAGATGGCCACACTCGAGCCGGGCTCCACCTTGGCCGTGTTCAGGACGGCCCCGATCCCGGTGGTGACGCCGCAGCCCAGCAGGCACACCTTGTCCAGGGGTGCGTCCTTGCGGATCTTCGCCAGCGACACCTCCGCCACCACCGTGTACTCGGCAAAGGTGGAGGTGCCCATGTAGTGGTGCACCATCCTGCCACCGTGGGAGATCCGGCTCGTGCCGTCGGGCATGAGCCCCTGGCCCTGGGTCGCGCGCACGGCGCCACACAGGTTGGTCTTGCCCGAGAGGCAGAACTTGCACTGCCGGCACTCGGCCGTGTAGAGCGGGATGACGTGGTCGCCCACCGCGACGGAGCTGACGCCGGGGCCCACCTCCTCCACCAGACCGCCCCCCTCGTGGCCGAGCACGGTCGGGAAGAGCCCCTCCGGGTCGCGCCCGGAGAGAGTGTAGGCGTCCGTGTGGCAGACGCCGGTGGCCACCAGCTTGACCAGGGCCTCGCCGGCCTTGGGCCCGTCCAGGTCGATCTCGTCGATCACCAGGGGCTTGGCGGCCTCGAAGGCGAGCGCCGCTTTCACCTTCATAGGGACGCGAAGGCGGCCTTCTCTTCCTCGATGATGCCCTTGAACGACGGGCGCGCGTGGACGTGCTCCACGTAGGCCGCAAGCTTGGGCCAGCGTGTCGCGTCGACCTTCTCGCCGGCGTGCTGGAAGTTGACGAAGACCGAGCCCAGGGCGACGTCCGCCACCGAGAACCGTCCGCCGACGATCCCGTCGCTGTCGCCCACCTCGCCTTCGAGGTAGTCGAAGACCGGCGGGCACAGCTCGGTGAGGTGCTTGTTCACGAGCGACTCGTCGGGCTCCTCCTTCATGATCTTGGCGCGCACCACGCGCTGGAAGAAGATCGGCCCGATGCTCTCGATGGCCTTCGTGTCGCCGTACTCCTCGTACCAGAGCGCGCGGCCGAACTGCTTGGGGTCGGCCGGATAGATGGCGGGATTGGGATGGATGCGCTCCAGGTAGGCGATGATGCACGACGAGTCGGGCAGGACGTAGTCGCCGTCCTGGTAGCAGGGGATCTTCCCGAGCGGGCTGATCTTCTTGTACTCGTCGCTGACGCCGATCGGCATCACCGGAATCAGCTCGTAGTCGATGCCCTTTTCCGCCAGGACCACGCGGGTCTTGCGGACGAAGGGGGAGGCGTTCACGCCGTGGATCTGGATCTTGGCCATGGGGGGACTCCTGTCACTCTCCGGGGTTCGGGCTCTCCGGGATTCTGCAGATGGATGGGCGCGCCCGGCAATCATGCCACGCCGGCGACGGGGATTCCAAAACTTTCGGGCGAAGACGTCAGCCGGTGCAAACCCGGTAGAGCGAGGCGACGAGGGCGAGGAGCACCCAGACCGCGCCCATTACCATCCGCGCGGGACCGCGCCGGAGAGGGTTGCTCTCGTCAGCGTCTTCCGCTTCCACCTGGAGCGGGCGGGGCGGCTCGAGTCCGGGGGGGAGGAGGCCCTGCACCGGCCGCTGGCCGGTCCGGCCCCCGCAGTGCATGCACTGCTTCGTGCCCTCCGGGAAGCTGACGTCGCACGAGTAGCAGCGAACTTCGTGGCCGGTCATTGCCAATCGGCCCCGCTGGCCAGGGCCGAGGCCTCGCCCAGGAGATCCCGCGCCTCGGGGTCCGGCGCGTAGAAGGCCCAGATTCCGGCGCGCGACATGGCCAGAAGCCCCGCCTCCCGCAGCACCTTCAGGTGGTGCGAGATGGTGGGCTGGCTCAGGTCGAAGTGATCGACGATGTCGCACACGCACACCGCCGCGCTCTGGCCGTTGACCAGGCGCAGGATCTCGAGCCGGGTCGGATCCGCCAGCGCCTTGAAGGCGGCGATCAGTCGCCCCTGCCGGCGCGCGGACAGCGGGCGCACCGAACGGGGTCGGCAACAGCCCTCGGGTCTCGCTCGCTCGGCCACGGCGCGAAGCTAGCGCAGGTCCACGGTCAGCGTCCGGTGGACAGGTCCACAGCGACCGTCTCACCGCCGAGCTCGTGCACCTTGTCGTGGGCGCGAACCATGACCCGCTCGACCCCTTCCGGAATCCGAACCGAGCGGAGCGAGCGCGTGAAGGGCTGCTCGTCGATGTGGGGGTGGCGAAGGACGCGCGTCGCCAGCACCTCGCCGTCCGGTCCCAGGATGTCCCAGCGGTCGGCGTAGTGCTCCCAGCCCTCGTCGGCGTGACGCACCGTCACCGTGAACACGTACGTCTCGCCGCGCTTCTCGGCGCGGACCGCCAGGACGTCCGCTTCGCCGGCCACCGCCTGCACCGGGCCGAGTGCGCCGACCGCGAGCAGAAGGATCAGCGCAGACCTCAGGTGGCGGCACCCATCGCCTCGAGGGCGTTGGCTCGATGGCCGAGGGTGTGCGCGATGCCCGAGAGCAGCGCGAAGACCCGGCCCACCAGCACGAAGTCGCTCGGCACGGTCACCACCGGGTTCTCGCGGATCGCCTCGAAGAGCTCGTCGGTCATCTCCTCGGTGAACTCGCCCTCGAATCGCCCCGTGTCGCTGCGCGACATCATCCGCTTCGTGATCAGCAGGAAGGTATCGGTGTCGCCGCTCTTCGTCTGGAAGCCCAGCTCCTGGAAGGCGCGGATCATGGCGGACTCGTTGAGCGTCATCATCGAGAACATGAGCTCGAACAGACCGAGCCCGAAGCCGTCGGGCAGCTCCTTCGAGAGCCCGAAGTCCATGAGCACGATGTCCCGGTTCGGGCGCACGAACAGATTGCCCGGATGCGGGTCGGCGTGGAAGAAGCCGGCGGCCAGGATCATGCGCACGAACACGTGCATCAGGTCCTGCACCACCTGGGCCGGGTCGAGGCCGGCCGCCACCAGCGCCTCCTTGTCCGTCACCTTGATCCCGTCCACCAGCTCCATGGTGAGCACCCGCCGGGTGGACCACTCGCGGTAGACCTCGGGCACGACCACGCCGCCCTCGTCCGCGAAGATCTCGCGCACCCGGTCCGCGCAATCGGCCTCGCGGCGGAAGTCGAGCTCCATCTCGATGTGGTCGGTCAGCTCCTTCAAGAGCGGAAGGAGCTCGATGGGCTGCGGGTCGAAACGCTCGTAGATGGCGCAGGCGCGGCGCATGTTGACCAGGTCCGTGAGCACGATGCGCTCGATGTCCGGGTACTGGACCTTCACCGCTACCCACCGGCCGTCGTGGAGCCGCGCCCGGTGCACCTGCGCCAGGCTGGCCGATGCAATCGGCTCCCGCGCGAACTCGGAGAAGACCGCGTCGAGCGGCTTCCCCAGCTCGCGCTCGACGCAGTCGCGGATCAGCTCGAAGGGCTTGGGCGGCACGGCGTCGTGGCACTGCTTCAGCACCTCGACATAGGGCGGCGGAAAGGTGTCCGCCCGCGTGGCGATCGCCTGGCACATCTTGATGATCACACCGCGCAGGTCGAGCGCACAGCGGAGGATGATCTCGGCGGCGCGGCGGTGGGTGGGATCGAGGTCCGGCTTCGGGCGGCGCAACACGCGGCGCGTGTACTCGGGCACCTTGTAGAGGCACCACAGGTAGAGAGCCGTCCGCGCGACGCGCAGACTGCGACGGATCCGGGTGAGGAGCGTCACTGGGCGCCCTCGACTGCGGGGGTCGGCTCGAAGCCGGTCTTCGCGGGCGGCGTCCAGGAGGTCTCGAGAGACTCGAACTCCTCGACCACCGCCTTCGTCGCCTTCGCCGCCTTCTGATTGGATGCGGCCTCGATCGCCTCGGAGAGGCTCTTGCGCGCATCCTCGCGCTGCTCCGCGGGCCGGTTGCGCGTCATCTGTGAGAGGATCCGGTGGAGCAGCCCGTCGACCACCGTGCGCCCCGGGATGGTGCCGCCGTGCACGGTGCGCAGCGTGCGCGCCCGGATCTCCGAGAGCGCCGTGCGCAGGTACTCCACGTGCGGGCTCTCATCGCTCTGGATGAACCTCACCATCTCGCTCGCGCGCTCGGGCTCGGCCGAGACCTCGGCATTGCCCAGGAGCGCCTTGCCCCACTCGAACGCACCTTCCGCGAAGACCTCCACCACCAGCACCTGGGCCATGGTCGAGAGCATCCGCTCGAGATCCTCGTCGATCTCGGGGAAGGGGCGCTTCGCGGGCTTGCGCCGGCCGCGGCGTCCCATCAGGCGCATCAGCACGTCCCGGGGAATCTTCGGATTCTCGAGGGCCAGGTCGCGAGCGGCCTCCCACATCTGCTTGTGGCCACCCTGGTCGCGGTGACCCGCCTCGTCCCGGGCGTGGGCCTCGAAGAGCCCACGGCGCAGGTGCGCGAGAGCGGTTCCCTCCAGGGGCTCCACCACCAGCTCGCCGAGCTTCGGCACCTTCACGTCGCGGATGATGGCGCCGAACCCCTCGACGATGGAGATGATGGTGAGGCCGCGCACGATGGGATCGCGCACGCCCTCCCGGAGCAGCAGAACGGACTGCTCGACGTTGGGGTACTGGGGCGGCATCAGCTCGCGCGGGATGTCGATCAGCGGCGCGCCGCCGCGGGCCAGCTGCGCCTGCCATGCCCGGATGGCGGGCCTGCGCACGACGGTGCGCGGCGAGCGGTACTGGCCGTCTTCGCCGAAGCCGCCGTGACAGCGGACACCGTTGGCGATCAGGGGCTCGCGGTAGTCACCGTCCGCGAGGAGCTCCTCCGCGGTGAACTGAAGGCGCTCGTCAGCGCTCGAGGCGTCGGTGGCCATGCCTTCCTCCGATGGTGGACCCCGCCTGCGCGGGGTCCCGCTGGACCCGCCAGGTCCCGCTTCGGGCGCGCGCGCTCAGTGTACCCCGCTCGTGGAGACGAGGGTGGCGGGGTTGACTCCGAGGCCCCGTACCACGTGATCCCACATCCCCTCCGCCGCGACGCCGAAGACCACGTCGTCGCTCAGCGGGGCGACCAGCCAGGCGCCCTCGGACATCTCGTACTCGAGCTGTCCCGGGCCCCAGCCCGCGTAGCCGAGGAAGAGGCGCAGCTGGGAGGGCGGGCTCTCGGCGACCGAGCGCAGCACGTCCAGGGAGCCGGCAAAGTAGATGCCGGACGCCACCTGGCTCACGTCGTCGTCCTCGCGGGCGCCGACCGTGCCCTGGTTGAAGACGACCCAGCCGGTGTTGGGCTGGACCGGGCCGCCCCAGTGGATGGGATGGGCCGGGTCGCCGTTCCAGTCCACGTCGAGGCTCGCGCACAGGTTCAGCGCCGAGAGATCGACGGGGCGATTCAGCACGAGTCCGAAGGTGCCGTCCTCGTCGTGCTTCACGAGCAGCACCACCGCGCGCCGGAAGTTCGGGTCCTGGAGCTGCGGCATGGCGACGAGCAGCGAGGCGGAGAGCGTGGACTCGGACACGAACCGAGGGTAGCAGTACCCTCGCCAGATGCGTCCGGCGTCGTCGATCGCCTGCGGGGCTGCGGGGTTCGCGTTCCTGGTTGCGGCCGCCAGTGTCGCGGGAGATGGAGCGCTGCAGATCGGCTTCTCCGCGCTCCTGAGCTCGACGGGGATCGCACTGCTCGCCGTTGCGGGCGCCTTCCTGAGAGAGGGCCCCGTGCGCGCGTCCCTCGGTCTGCTTCCGCCGCGGCTCTCGGCGGGCCGGCTGGTGCTCCTCGCGGTGGGCCTCGTCGGCACCAGCCACCTGGTCGACGGCGGGCTGCGGCACCTCGGACTCTACGACGGCAGCATCCTCGAGTGGTTCCAGGTGTCGCTCGCCGGCGCGGACGGCCCCGGGGTGGCGGTGGCGGCGCTGGGGATCGGGCTGGCGCCGGGCTTCGCCGAGGAGCTGTTCTTCCGCGGTCTCCTGCTGCTGGCGCTGGTGTCGCGATTCGGTGTCCCCGCAGGCGTGCTGCTCTCTTCGGCGCTCTTCGGCGTCGTGCATCTCGATTTCGCCCAGGGCCTGGGCGCCGCGCTCCTCGGCCTCTACCTGGGCGCCGTGGCGGTGGCGGCGGGCAGCACCTGGGCCGCCGTCGCCTGTCACGTGGTCAACAACCTGACCGCGCTCGCGGGCACTGTCTGGGGCGGCGACCCCGGGCTCGCGGGCGGCGTAGCGGCGGTGGTGGCCGCCGGCCTGGGCGGCGCCACCCTGGTCGGGTCGCTCCGGGCCCCGGGGATTCACGGAGAGCGGCTTCAGGAATAGCACCGGGTGACCGATTCCAGTGTGGGTCGAAAACCGGGGGGAGCCCGAAGATGGCCGACGCAGCCGAGGTCCTGATTCTCGACGACGGCGAGCTGGACGATCTGGTCTCGCTGCTGACTGACCTGGGCATTCCGTTCACCCGGCTGCGGGGCGGCGAGATCGAGTACGGCATCGAGACCCCGTGCCGGATGGTGGTAGCGACGCCCCGACGCGCCGGGGCCTTCAAGCCCCCGGACGGGCCCGACGGACCCACCTGCATCGTGGCGGCCGAGGAGGACTCCAACGCCATGCGGCGCATGCTCCGCCGCCTGGGCTACGACCTGATCGTGCGCCGGCCGACCCACCGCGAGGTGTGGCGCCTGCTCACCCAGCGCGCCCTCTACCAGGGCGACGAGCGGCGCCGCGAGAGCCGGGTTGCCGTGGGCTCGCGGGTGGGGGTGGAGGTCGAGGCAAACCCGTCCGAGGCCCCGCGCCCGGTAATGCTGGTGGACATCTCGAACCGCGGCTGCCGGATCCTGGCGCGCCACGACCTCCTCGAGGGCGCGCCCATCCGACTGGACATCCCCGCCAGCGCTGCCGGTGGCGAGCCCCTGCTCCTGGACGGACGCGTCCTGCGCGTGAGCTCCGACGCTCAGCTCGACGGTCGCGTGAGCCACAACACCGCGATCCTGTTCGACCCGAACCTCCCGGAGGAGACGCGCACGCGCCTGGCCACCCTGCTCAACTCCTGGACCCGGGGCCCCGAGTCCCTGGTGGAGGAGGGGGGCTACGCGCCGCTGCCCGCCTGCGACGTGCCCTCCGTGCCCGGGCTCACCCTCGACGAGGAGACCGACCCTGCCATCTCCGCCAACATCTCGGTCGACGTGCGCATGAGCCGCGACCATGGCGCGGAGCGGCGCCAGCACGCCCGCGGCGCCTTCGAGCTCCCCGTGGGGGCCGCGGGCCAGCGCCGCACCTGGGTGCTCATGGGCCGCGACCTCTCCGCCGGCGGCATGCGCGTCGAGAGCCTGCCGGGCCTCGAGGTGGGCGACTCCTTCGAGCTCGCCATCTTCGCCCCCACCCGGGAAGAGCCCTTCCGCCTGCAGGCCGTGGTGCTGCGCGACGACGGCGAGCTCGGCGTCGCCCTGGGCTTCCAGGACACGGACGCCGAGACCGCCGCCGAGCTCGAGAAGATGGTGGCCCTCCTCCCGGACGTCGAGTCGCTCCGCGATGGCGAGATCGGGAGCCTGGGCTCGGTGATCTCCGAGATCGTGCGCTAACCGCACCCCTGCCGGCCAGACGCGCGCTACTCCACGTAGCCGAGACTTCGTAGCCGTTCCCGCGTGGCGGGATCCGTCTCGCTGGGCACCGCCCGGCGGCCGACCCGCTCTTCGCGGAGCGCGCGCGAGCGCTTGTAGAGCTCCGCGAGCCGCTTGCGCATCGGCCGCAGGTCCGGGCCTTCCGCCTGGCGATGGCGCCTCTCGGCGGGATCGTTCGCCAGGTCGACCGACGAGTGCCGCCCGTTCTGCCAGAAGAGCTTCGTCTCGTTGGTGCGCAACGCCCGGATCGTCCCCTCCGGTGTGTAGAGCTCGAGGAGCGCGTCTTCCGGCGGCAGCGCCCCGCCGCGCAGCAGCGGCGAGAGGTCCCGACCCTGGACGCCCTCCCCCGGCGCCACCCGGGCCAGCGCGAGCAGCGTGGGCAGCACGTCGATCAGGCGCACCTGATCCGGAACCGCGCGGCCCCCGGCGATGCCGTTCGGCCAGCGGAAGATCAGCGGCACGCGCACCACCTCGTCGTAGAGCGTGCGCCGATGCCCCTTGTCCCCGTGCTCGAAGAACTCGTCGCCGTGATCCGAGGTCACCACCAGGATCGTGTTGTTGGGGTCCCGGTGGCTTCCGAAGTCCGCGAGGATCCATTTTACGGTGTCGTCCGTGAAGCGGATCTCGCCGTCGTAGCGCGCCACCAGGTGCTCGAGATCCCGCGGATCCATGTCCTCGTGCACGGCGGGATTCAGCGCGAGGCGCCCGGGGCGGAGTGTGCCCTGGTAGTCCGGATCGAAGAGACTCAGGTACTCCACGGGCGGAACGTAGTCGTAGTGGACGTCGAACAGGTGCACGAACAGGAAGACGGGGCCCGTCTCGGCGGGTAATGCGTCGAGCCACTCGGCCACCTGCCTCGCCACGACCGGGCCCGTGATCTCCCGGTGCGTCGCGAGATCGTTCAGGGCGAAGTCGCGTGCCGCCTCGTCGCCCAGCTCCGGCATCGCGGTCATGCCGCTGCGGTAGACGTCGAAGCCCTGGTTCAGCCCGAAGCTCGGGTGCAGGTACGGGCCCGAATAGAACCCCGCCGTCCGATAGCCGGCCTCGCGCAGCCGCTCCGCCAGTGTCCGGTGCCCGCCCGCCAGGCGAAGCCCGTCCCTCACCAGCCCGTGGGCCGAGTCGTAGAGCCCGGTGAAGAGCCCCGCGTGCGCGGGCAGCGTCCACGAAGTCGAGCTCACCGCGTTCTCGAAGCGGACCCCGTCGTCCGCCAGGCGGTCGAGGAACGGACTCGTGGGCTTCGGGTAGCCGTACGAGCCCAGGTGATCCGCGCGCAGGCTGTCGATCGACACCAGGATGATGTCGGGCGTCTCGAACGGCAGAGGCGCCCCGCAGGCGAGCAGCGCGAGTGCGAGCAGGGCAGTCAAGCGACCCACGCGGCCAGCATAGCCCTGCCAGCCTCCTGCCAGCCGAAATCACCGAATCAGCTTGTTCGCGCGCCCGCCACGAGCCTAGACCAGACGAGGGACGGAGGACACCATGAGACGAGTTGTCCTCGCGTGTGCAGCGCTGCTGGCCGCGACCCCGGTCTACGCCGAGGGAGAGGTCCTGGACGTAACGCTTACCACTCGGGTCTGGTGCGACGGCATCGATGCCGACCCGGAGGTGGAAACTGGCACAATCGCGTTCGGTTCCGACACCGTCTCCGTCCCAGACCTGCAGGCGATGCCCGGCTTTCCGATCATCGGGATCACGATCAAGGCCGACGTGACCGTCGACGAGCTACATCGAGACAAACGGGCCAAGGGACGCAGCTACTCCTTCTCCGCCGATGGAGAGCGGTGCTTCGCCATCACCGAGTTCACGGCCGTGAACCCGGACTTGGTGCCGTGAGGGCGCGGACTCCTGACCCATCAGGCGACAACCGAAACCGGGTCCATCACCGTCCCAACGGAATCGGCCGGCGCGCCGCCAATGCCGATGCGCTGAACAGCGTGTCGTCGAGCGGCGGGTTGACCGCGATCTGGTCGATGCGGATCTCGGTCTCGGTGTGGCGGGTGCGGTTGGTGACGTAGATGCGGGTGGGGACGACGTGGCCGCCGATCGCGCGCATGGCGGCGCGGGGCGCGCGCAGGATCTTGAAGGGCTCGCTGGCGCCTCGCTTGTAGTAGCGGACCTCCAGGATCGCGAAGTCGGAGGCGGCGATTAGCCCGAGCGGTAGCGGGGCGTCGCGGCACGACGAACTCTTCAACCGCATGATCGCGCGCGTTTGTTTTCTAGTGTGTGAGCCGCAGATGTCCCTTAGAGCCTCTGGTGTGTCAGCCCAATATGGGACCCATTACAAAGGCCCCACCCGGGGTGTGCCCCAACGGCCGGCTAGCGCTTGCGCCTTGCGCGCCGCTTCTCGTAGGCTCGCTGCCGGCACGTGGCCGAGCATAGGCGCGCGTCTTTCCGCTTCGACTCGAAAACGTCGCCGCACTCGTCGCAAACCTGCTCCCATCCCACGATCACCTCTCGTGTTGCGACGATGGGAATCGGATATCGGCTCTTTCGCTTTGCCATCATTCACCTTGGGCGGCGGGGACAATAGCCGGGCCTGACAGAAAAATCAAAGTTTCTGTG
>JAPUKG010000458.1 GCA_027295775.1 Pseudomonadota bacterium | reverse complement strand
CCCGGGTATTTCCCCCAGCACGCGCAACCTGTTGGGCCCTCGATGCCACCCACAGCAGGGCTGGCCCGCGCAGCGAGCGGGAAGCGGGCGCGCCCCGGAAAAATGTCGAGAAATCGGTAGAGTAGACGCAGACATGAACATCCTTGGCATCTCGGCGTACTACCACGACAGCGCCGCCTGCCTGGTGCAGGACGGCGAGATCGTGGCGGCGGCCCAGGAGGAGCGCTTCACCCGCAAGAAGCACGACCACGAGTTCCCGCAGAATGCAGTCAACTACTGTTTGGCGGAAGTGGGCATCCGCCCCGAGCAGCTCGACCTGGTCGCCTTCTACGACAAGCCGCTGCTCAAGTTCGACCGCCTGCTCGAGACCTACATCGCCTACTCGCCCTCGGGCTTCAAGCTCTTCCTCATGGGTCTCCCCCTGTGGCTGAAGCAGAAGCTGCACACGCCGCGCGAGCTCGACCGCGGACTCGGCGGTGCCTACAAGGGCCGCTACGTCTTCCTCGAGCACCACGAGTCTCACGCCGCCAGCGCCTTCTTCCCGTCGCCCTTCGAGGAGGCTGCCATCCTCACCCTGGACGGCGTGGGCGAGTGGGCCACCGGCACCATTGCGGTGGGCCGCGGCAACAAGATCGAGATGCTGAAGGAGCTCCGCTTCCCCCACAGTCTGGGGCTCCTGTACTCGGCGTTCACCTACTTCACGGGCTTCAAGGTGAACAGCGGCGAGTACAAGCTGATGGGCCTGGCGCCCTACGGCGAGCCCGTCTACGCCGACCGCATCATGGAGAAGCTGCTGGACCTGAAGGAGGACGGCTCCTTCCGGCTCAACATGGACTACTTCGCGTACTGCCACGACGACGTGATGACGTCGCGAAAGATGAACGAGCTGCTCGACGGTCCGCCGCGGAGCGCCGAGACCGACATCAGCCAGCGCGAGATGGACATCGCGGCCTCGATCCAGGTGGTGACCGAGGAGATCATTCTGCGCATCGCAGCCTACGCCCACCAGCTCACCGGTCTGGAGAACCTGACCATGGCCGGCGGCGTGGCGCTCAACTGCGTGGGCAACGGCCGGCTGCTGCGCGAGGGGCCCTTCGAGAACATCTGGATCCAGCCGGCGGCGGGCGACGCCGGCGGCGCCCTGGGCGCCGCCACCTTCGTCTGGCACCAGCTCCTGGACAATCCCCGGGACAACGGCGGCGTGGACGTGCAGAAGGGCTCGCTCCTCGGTCCCCAGTACTCGAACGAGGAGATCCGGACCTACCTGGACTCGATCGGCGCCGTCTATCACTTCTACGAGGACGACGAGAAGCTCTACGACCGCATCGCCGAGCTGATCGCCGACGAGAACGTGGTGGGGCACATGGGCGGCCGCATGGAGTTCGGCCCGCGTGCCCTGGGCGCTCGCTCGATCCTGGGTGACGCGCGCTCGACCAAGATGCAGTCGGTGATGAACCTGAAGATCAAGTTCCGCGAGTCCTTCCGGCCCTTCGCCCCGGCCATCCTACGCGAGGACGTGGACGAGTTCTTCGAGATGCGCCCGAACGAGGACTCGCCCTACATGCTGCTGGTGGCGCCGGTGAAGGACGAGAAGCGCCTGCCCGTGGTCGAGGACACGGGCCCCGAAGCGAAGGCGAACGCCAATGTGAAGGGGCTGGACAAGCTGAAGCAGATCCGGTCCACGGTCCCCGCCATCACCCACGTGGACTACTCGGCGCGGGTCCAGACCATCGACGAGGAGCGGCACCCGCGCTTCTACCGCATCGCCAAGGCCTTCAAGGAGAAGACCGGCTCCCCGGTGCTCATCAATACCAGCTTCAACGTCCGGGGGGAGCCCATCGTATGCACCCCCGAGGACGCGTACCGCTGCTTCATGGGCACGAACATGGATGTCCTCGTTCTCGAGGACTCGGTGCTGCTCAAGTCCGAGCAGCCGGAGGCCGTGGTCGTCGACCGCGACGCCTACCTCGCGCAGTTCGCGCTGGACTGAGTCGGGAGTTCCAGATGAGCAAGATGGTCCAGATCAACTTCGACCCCGACGACGGGACCCTGCGCCAGTTCGGCTGGATCGCCCTGGTCGGCTTCGGCTTCGTGGCCGCAATCGCCTGGTACGAGCTGCTGATCTTCCGCTTTGGCCTGGGTGCCGCGAAGCCCTGGGTGGTCGGGATCTTCGCCGGTCTCGCCGGCGTGTCGGCGCTCTTCGGCCTGGTCTACCCCAAAGCCAACAAGCCGATCTTCGTGGGCATCTCGCTGCTCACCTTCCCGATTGGCTTCGTCCTCTCGTACGTGATCATGGGGACGCTCTTCTTCGGGCTGATCGCCCCCGTGGCGATCTTCTTCAAGCTGACGGGTCGCGACCCGCTGCGGCGCCGCTACGATCCGGACGCGCCGTCCTACTGGACCGACGCGCGGCCGGCGCGCGCCAACGCGAGCTACTTCAAGCAGTTCTAATCTCTCCCTTCGAAAGGTCTGGAGAACGCATGGCAGACGAAAAGCAGAACAAGGACGACTTCACCGCCCAGGCCGCCGAGCGCCGCACCGGCCTGGCCAGCGAGTTCGTCGACTTCCTGAAGGACAACAAGAAGTGGTGGCTCGCGCCCATCATCTTCTCGATCCTCGGCCTGGGACTGCTGGTCCTGCTGGGCGGCTCCGCAGCGGCGCCGTTCATCTACACGCTCTTCTAGGCCTGCGAGCGCTCTGCAGGGGGACGGGCGCCGGCCCGTCCCCGCAGCAGCAGTCCCGCCGCGAACCCCGCCAGCGCGCCCCCCAGCTCGGGTGCGCCCGCGGGCAGGAGCGGAACCGCAAGGGGCGCCGCGACGGCACCCGCCGCCACCAGGGCCAGGGCTGCGGCGCTCCACCTGCTGCGCCGGTGCCAGTAGCCGAGCGGCAGCAGGAAGAGCCCTGTACCGGCTCCCGCGCTGGGCCCTGCGCGGGAGCCGGTACACGTCGAGCGGCGAGGCCAGCGTCAGCCACCCCGAGCCCCGGCTGCAGCCCCGCTGGCCGTGGGCGCGGCGGTCGATCTCGAGGCAGACGTCGCCCCCGGGCCTCACCACCTGAATCTTCCGGGGCTCTCCGGGGCGGAGTCCGGCCAGCGCG
>JAPUKG010000457.1 GCA_027295775.1 Pseudomonadota bacterium | reverse complement strand
GCAGGCCGGCGACGAGGTGGATCGGAGACAGCGCGCCGCCGTCCACCTGGCCTGCTCGAACGCAGCCGGCGCGTCGGTGCGCGCCGTCGAGCTCGTCCACGCGGCGGCGGGATCGGCCGCGAACTTCACGGCTCACCCGCTCGACCGCTGCCTGCGCAACGTGCGCGTCGTGCCCCAGCACATCATGGTGTCGGCCCAGTGGATGCAGTCCGCCGCGGGCGTGCTGCTGGGTCTCGACTCCGAGCTGCCGTTCTTCTAGACACCCGTGAGTGACGACCCGTACATCGGCGTACCGCCAGATGGCGGGAACGGGCGCTTCCGTTAGCTGAGGAACACGGGCCAGATCGAGGTCAGGATCAGGCCCAGCACGAAGAAGCCCCCGGCCAGGCGTGTCACCAGGAAGGCGGATGCCACGTACCAGAGGGGCCAGAGCGGATAGCCCGGGGGTGGCTCGTCCGGAGGCGGCTTCGACAGCACCTTCAGGATCCGCCACGCGCGCGGGATCGCGAGCAGCACGAGCAGGGTCCAGACGCCGAGGGTGCCCGTCAGGACCAGGATCACCACCATCGCGAAGAAGGCGACGATCAGCTCCTGGGTCAGGAAGAGGGCGCGTTCGCGGCCGAGCAGCACCGGGATGGTGTGGATTCCCTTCTCCGTGTCCGTCTCGAGCTTGTCCACGTGCTTGCCCATCAGCACGGCGGTGACGAGCAGCCCGTACGGAATGCTCGCGACCAGCACCCAGGGCGCCAGCTCCCCGGCGGTGACGTAGTAGGTGCCGCCGATCATGAGCGGCGCCCAGACCAGGAAGACGCTGGGCTCGCCAAGGCCGCGGTGCTTCAGCTTGAGGGGAGGCGCCACGTAGAAGACGCTGATGAACAGGCCGAGGAGCGCGAACACCAGCACCAGCCAGCCGCGTGCCTCGTTCAGGTAGAGCAGGATCGCCAGGTCGAGCAGGTTGACCAACGCGATGGCGAGGATCAGGCCGCGCTTGCTGATCAGGCCCGAGAGCACCGGGTGGGGCGCGTACTGGCTGCGGACGGAGCTCTCGTCGTCGACCCCCTGCTCCAGGTCGAAGTAGTCGTTGATCATGTTGTTGGCGGCGTGGGCCAGCACCAGACCCAGCAGCGCCAGCGCGAAGTAGCCCCAGCGGACGTCGGTGGCTCCCGACGAGGCGGCCAGCAGCCCGCCGATGGCGCCCGAGATGAGGGTCATGGGGAAGACGCTGGCCCGAGTGATGATGAGCCACTTGGACACGGCGTCCATGGTCTTCTCGGGCGCCAGGTTCTGGGTGCGGATGATCTCGCCCCAGTTCTGGACGACGGATGCCATGGCTCCGAACCTAGCCGGCCCGGTCGGGTCTTGCGACCGCGTGTCCGCGGTACATCTCGCTGAGGGCTCGGGGCCCCGGATCATGGACGAAGCGATCGAGTCCGCGGATCTCGAAGCCCCCGCTCGCGACGAGCTCGTCGATGGGCCGGTCGAGCCGGCAGCCGCCAGCGATGCGCCGCTGCAACGGGTTGAGGCGCCGCTGCCAGCGCGCGGTGGTGGGATCGTCGCTGCGGCCGTGCTCGATGAAGAGATAGACGCCGTCGTCGCGCAGGACCCGCCGCATCTCGGAGAGCGCGGCCACGGGCTCCTCGACGGAGCAGAGGGTCCAGGTGGTGACCACGCAGTCGAAGCTGCCGTCGTCGAAGGGAAGGTGGTCGTCGGCGGGGCGCGAGACGCGCTCCACCGGGAAACGCGCGCCCGCGATGCGCTCGGACACCCGCTGCTCGAGGGCGCGGAGAGGATCGAGGGCCACCACCTTCTCCACGGCTTTCGGGTAGTGGCGCAGGTTCAGGCCGGTCCCGAAGCCCACCTCGAGCACCGCGCCCCGGGCGCCGGCCAGGGTTTCGCTGCGCAGGGAATCGACCTGACGCATGCCCCAGTCCATGAAGCGCGGAAAGACGTGATCGGCGTAGAAGCCCACGCCCGGTAGCGTAAGGGGGCCTGCCCCGCGCCGCTATCATGCGCCGATGCGCCCCACCCGGTCCGCGCTCGCAGCTGTTCTTCTGGCCCTCGCGTGCAGCGACCGCACTGCGCCCCAGTCGTCGGACGGGGCAGACGCGGCGGGGGGAGTGGAGGCGGCCCGGGGCACGGCCCCGGACGGCGCCCCCAACATCGTGCTCGTCTCCCTCGACACCCTGCGCGCCGACCACGTCTCGGCGTACGGCTATCCGCGGCAGACCACCCCCGCGCTGGACGCGCTGGCTGACCGAGGCGTCCTCTTCGAGGCGGCGTACAGCCACTCGCCCAAGACCGCGGTCTCGCACATGAGCCTGTTCACGGGACTTCACCCCGACGCCCACGGTGTGGGGCAGCTGGCCCGAAGCGGCAGCCGGCGCCTGCCCGACGCCATCCCCACCCTGGCGTCGCTGCTCCGTGCCCACGGGTACCGCACCGCGGGTGTCGCCGAGGGGGGAAACGTCCGAGGCGAGCTGGGGTTCGACCAGGGGATGGATCTCTACGAGCGCAGCGACGACGCGGCCTCTGGCTTCGCGCGGGCCGCCGAGCTGGCCGAGTCCCTGTCGGCCCGCGAGCCCCGGCGGCCGTTCTTCCTGTTCGTTCACACCTACGAGGCGCACGACCCGTACGTGCCGCCCGCGCCCTACGATGCGCTCTTCGCAGATCCGGACTACGACGGCGCGATTGTCTCTTCCCTGGAGGAACTCCTCGCGATCTCGGGCGAGAAGTGGCGAAGCCAGCACCGCGCGTACTGGGGCCGCGTGGAGAAGAGCAATCCCGTGGACGTGCAGCATCTGCGGGATCTCTACGACGGCGCGATCCGCAGGGCGGACGACGCCCTCGGCGCCTTCGCGGCACGCCTCGAGGCGCTGGGACTGATGGACGAGACGGCGCTGGTGGTGACCTCCGATCACGGCGAGGAGTTCCTCGAGCACGGGTCCTTCCTGCACGAGCAGGGATTCCAGGAACACCTGCACGTGCCGCTGGTGATGACGTTTCCGGGCGAGCGCGGCGAGGCCACCCGCGGCCGTCGGGAGTCCGTCGTCGTGCGCCTGGTCGACGTGGCGCCCACCCTGCTGGACGTGGCGGGGGTGCCGGTACCCGCTGGACTGGACGGCGTCTCGCTGCTCCCGCTCCTCGAGGGCGGCAGTGGTCCGCCCGCCGTCGTGGTGAGCCGATGGCCGCAGGGCGGTCTCACTGTTCTGCGCAGCCGGAGCTGGAAGCTGATCCAGGTGCGAAGGCGCGGCGGCGCGAGCACCCAGCTGTTCGATCTGAGTCGCGATCCCGAGGAGCGGCGCAACCTCGCGTCCGAGCGGCCTGACATGCTGGCGGCGCTCGAGGCCGAGCTGGCCCGGGTGTCGGCCGCTGCCCACGCGTTCCGGGACGGAATCGCGGAGGGCAGCGCGGTCCGCCTGGACGCCCGGGCGATCGAAGAGCTCAGGGCACTCGGCTACCTGCAGGACGAGTCCGCGGCAACCGGCGAAGGAGCGGCGCCGTGAGCGCCGCCAACGCCACGGCCTGGAGCGCGCACGCGGCGGGAATCAGCGGCAGGTAGTAGCGGTTCCAGTCGATCGGAATCCAGGCGATGGTCGAGCCGGCGATCAGGACGCTCCACACCGCCAGGAACAGGTAGCCCGTGCGATCCGCTCCGTTCGACCCGGGTGCGTTCGAGCGCGGGACGGCTCGCAGCACGACGATGACCAGGCCCGCGCCGGCCAGCAGCGGTGGGAGCCAGGTCCAGAGCGCGCCAAGAGGACCCGCGCCCGCGACGGAGGCCTGGAGGACGTGGCCGATCTTGTCGTCGGCGGTGAGCAGCGCGCCTTTCGCGAAGTAGGCCTGTTGCTCGGCGGTGTTCTGGCTCCAGAGCCGCAGGTAGAAGACCGCGCGCTGGACCGGGTTCCCCCAGTACTGGGGATTGATCGCGACGAAGGTGACCAGCGACGTGGCGCCGGTTGCGAACATCACGGCCAGGGGTCGCCACGAACCCCACACCCGGAACGTCCCCGCCCCCTGGAGCGCGAGCCCCACCAGCGCGCACACGATCGCCACGGCTGCGCCGTTGGGCTTGGTCGATGCGGCGATCCCGAGGAGCGCGCCCAGCACGAGGATGCGCGCCACGTGCGGCCCGATGGTGCGGTCTGGCCGACTGCGTTCCCACTGTCGGGCAAAGACGATCGCGACCCAGAGCGCCGACAGGCTGGCGAACATCAGGAAGAAGTCCATCAGCACCCGCAGCTGCTGGTCGCGGATCAGGGCGGTGGAGAGGAAGGCGGCGTAGGCCAGGATCGCGGCACCGAGGCCCGCCACGCTGCGCACGAGCCAGAAGAGGAGCACCGCGCAGCCCGCGCTCACCCACAGGACCAGGGTCCGCAGCTGCACGACGAACGGCATGTGCGCGCGGTTCGCCACCGCGCGCTCCTCGTGACTCATCATCCGGTAGTGCTTGTGCTTGCCGCCGGAGCGCAGGTAGATGGGGCGCTCGAGCTCGTAGCCTCCGAGCTGGAGCGCCAGGCCCGCGACCCACTTGGCGGCGTTGGGGTTCATTCCGTGGAAGGGGGCCTGGCGGAAGCCCGGTGCCTGCCAGTCCTCCCGCGAGAGCTTCCCGTCGCGAAACTGCGCGAAGGTGAAGTGGCTGGCGTCGAGCCAGGCCATCTCGCCGAGTATCGGCTCCTGGGCGATCCGCGCCTCGTCCCAGGCCATCCACGCAAAGCCGACGGCCAGAGCCAGGGAGGTGGCGGCGCCGATCCCGCCCCGCCGCAAGCGCTCGCGAGTCCGGCCGTCCATCGCTGGGAGAGCATCGCCGATCGCCGGCCCGGGGCAAGGACGGAGAGCAGCGCCGAGCGCAGTACGGGCTGCGAGCGCGTGCGTGTGCAGGTCTGGGCGCTAGACCCGGATGCGACGGGGCGGACCGACCGGCAGACCTCCCGGGTTGTCGCGCCGCCTCATCCGGGCTTCCGGGAGCGCCGATACGAGAGCGTCATGCCCGGCTCCACCCCCCGGAACCTGGATTGGACGAAGCGCTTCCTCGCGCACACGGGGGAGGCCGTGCACCTGACCGGCCTCCAGGCCCTCGCCCGCCTGCCCCTCGACCAGATCCGTCGCGACCGCCAGTCGGGCCTCCGCATGGGCGGCCTCATCTCGGGCTACCCGGGCTCGCCCCTGGCCGGCTTCGACCAGGTCCTGTCCCGCATCCGCCCCCTGCTCGAGGAGCACGACCTGCACTTCCAGCTGGGCCTCAACGAGGAGCTCGCCGCCGCCGCGGTCTCGGGCAGCCAGTTCCTGGATCTGTTCCCGCACACTCGCTTCGACGGCGCCATCGGCCTGTGGTACGGCAAGGCGCCGGGCGTCGACCGCTGCCTCGACGTCTTCCGCCACGCCAACTTCGCCGGTGTGTCTCGCTTCGGCGGCGCCCTGGCCGTGGCGGGCGACGACCCCGCCTGCAAGAGCTCGTCGCTGCCGAGCCAGAGCGAGCACGCCTTTGCCCACGCGCTGATCCCCCTGCTCGTGCCCGCGGGATCCGCAGAAGTGCTCGAGTTCGGGCTCCACGGCTACGCGCTGTCTCGCTTCGCCGGCCTGTGGGTGGGTATGAAGGTGGTGCCGGATCTGTGCGACGGGGGCGAGATCGTGACGCTCCCCACGGCGCCTGCACCGGGCCCCGCCGGCATTCGACTGCCGGTCCTCGAAGATGGCGGACGCGAGTTCGAGCGCCGACTCGACCTGGGCCTGCTTCCGCCCACGGTGCTCGAGATCGAGCGCCACCTGGTCTACGCGCGCCTCGAAGCGGCACGCCGCTACGTGTACGACAACGAGCTCGACCGGATCGACGGTCGCGCGGGGGATCGCATCGGGCTGGTTGCCGCGGGCACGCACCGCCGCGAACTCCTGTCGGCGCTGGAGCGGCTCGGCATCGACGCGAGTGCACGCGAGCGGCTCGGTCTTCGCATCCTCCACCTGGCGATGATCCACCCCGTGGAGCCGCGCCGGCTGCGGGAGTTCGCCCGTGGACTCGAGCTGGTCGTCGTGCTCGACGACCGCCGCGAGTTCCTGGAACAGCAGGTGCGCGCCATTCTCTACGACGAGCCGAGCCCGCCGCGCGTGCTGGGGCACCGCGACGCGCAGGGACGGCCCTGGCTGGCTGCGCGCGGGGCGCTCGAGGCCGAGGGATTGGCGCGAGACCTGGGCCCGCTTCTCGCGGAGCGCACCAACGACGACGACGGGGTGCTGGCCCGCCGCTGCGCTGCGCTCGAAGCGCAGGCGGTGCGCCGCGAGGCGCCCCTCGAGCTGGTCCGGCAGCCGCACTTCTGCAGCGGCTGCCCGCACCTCACCTCGACCCGGATCCCGGCAGGCACCGCGGCGGCGGGCGGCATTGGCTGTCACACCATGGCGCTCCTGACCGGCCGGGAGATGCGCTTCGTCGGCGCCATGGGCAGCGAGGGCGCCCCGTGGAACGGCCTCGCTCCTTTCGTCGACACTCCCCACCTCTTCCAGAACCTGGGCGATGGCACCTACTTCCACTCGGGCCGTCAGGCGATCCGCGCCTGCGTCGCCGTGGGGAGCCCCATCACGTTCAAGCTCCTCTACAACGGCTCCATCGCCATGACCGGGGGACAGAGCGCGACGGGGGAGAAGGCGTTGGCGCCCCTGATCGGCGATCTGCTCTCCGACGGCGTGCGCCGCGTGGTGGCCATGAGCGACGACCCGGCCGTGGCGCGGCTGGCTCGAAGCGACCAGCGGGTCGAGGTGATCACCCGCGACGACTCCGAGGACGGCATGGCTCGGCTGGCGCGCGAGGCGGGCGTCACCGTCTTCGTCTACGACGCCATCTGCGCGAACGAGAAGCAGCGACGTCAGCGGCGCGGGCTCCTGCCCGCTCCGGCGCGGCGGATCTTCATCCAGCGCGACCTTTGCGAGGGCTGCGGCGACTGCGGCCGCAAGTCCGAGTGCCCGTCGGTCCACCCGGTCGAGACGGCGCTGGGACGCAAGACCACCATTCATCAGGGCTCGTGCGCCCAGGACGATGTCTGCCTGGCGGGAGACTGCCCGGCCTTCATGACCCTCGATGGGGATGCGGTGCTCGAGTCGCTGCCCATTCCCCAGGCGCTATCGGATTGTCTGCGGGGTTCGCTGCCCGAGCCCGAGCTTCCCTCGGTGGAAGGCGTCCACTCCATCCTGATGATCGGGGTCGGCAGCACCGGCGTCGTCACCGTGGACGCGATTCTCGTGGGCGCGGCGCTCCGGGAAGGGCTCCATGCGCGGCACCTCGATCAGACGGGTCTGTCGCAACGCGGCGGACGGGTGAGCTCCCACTTGCGTCTCTCGCGAACGCCCGTCGAGGGAAGCGGGCGCGTGCCCCGGGGCGGCGCCGACGTACTGCTGGCCTTTGATCCGCTGGGCGCCGCCGATCCTCAAGGACTGGCGTTCCTGAGCAACGAGCGCACCTGCACCGTCGTTCACGAGCAGGTCACCCCGACCGCCGAGATGGTGAGCCGACCCGAAGCGGTCGGTCCGTCGCTCTCCGCGCTGCGCGAGCGGCTGGCTCGGCACTCGCGCGAGCTTCACTCGCTTGCGGCCGAGGAGATCGCCACGGCCCTGCTCGGCGATCACCGCGGTGCGAACGTCCTGCTGCTCGGCTTCGCGTTCCAGCGGGGCGCGATCCCCCTGCGCAGCGAGTCCATCGAGGGCGCCATCCGCGACCACGGGATCGCCGCCGACGCCAACCTGGCGGCGTTCCGGCTCGGCCGCGCGCTGGCCGAGCATCCGGAGGCGGCGGAGCTCGTCCGGCGCGCCGCCCGGCCGGCGTCCATTGGCGAAGAGGGTCGGCCCGGCACCGCCTTCGATCTCTTCGGCGGACTCTGGCAGGAGATCGAAGCGCTGCTCGGCCGCGCGCGTGACCCGGAGAGCGGCGTCGAGCACCGCGTCCTACTCGCGGGCTGGTCGGCGGACCTGCGCGAGTACCAGAATCACCCCTACGGCGCCCGCTACCTGCGCGCTCTCCTTCCCCTGCTGCGCGAGGAAGTCGCCCTGGGCGGCGACTCCCTCCCTCTGACCGCCGTGGCGGCGCGCGAGCTCTACCGGCTGATGGCGTACAAGGACGAGTACGAGGTGGCGCGCCTCCACCTGCGCGGTCCCTACCGGCGCTGGCTCGACCGCCGAGCGGGCAGGGGCGGGCGCGCCCGACCCACCACCTGGCTGCACCCGCCCCTGCTGCGCGAGTGGGGACTCGCGCGCAAGCTCCGGCTGGGACCGTGGTTCGAGCCCGTCTTCCAGGTGCTGGCTGCCCTCCGGTTCCTACGGGGCACCGCCCTCGACCCCTTTGGCCGGAGCGAGGTGCGCCGCGTCGAGCGGGAGCTGGTCGTCTGGTACGAGGACGTCCTGTGCGAGCTGACCGAGCGCCTGCGGACGCTCGGGATCGAGGTCGCCACCCGAATCGCGGGCCACGCCGGCGTGATCCGGGGCTACGAGGCGATCAAGCTCGAGCGCGCCCACCTGGCCCGGGAGCGCGTCGCCAAGGAGCTGGATGGGGAGGCGGGCGCGGACGGCTGACCGCCGTTGACAGGAGCTTACCGATGGGTCAAATTGGTCCGACCAAAGTGGCCCAACCGATTTCACCGGTCCCGAGGCGCTCCCGCTTGACCGCTCCCCCCTCACGACCCGAGTCCATCGCCGGACGGCTCCGCGATGAGATCCTGAGCGGGCTCTACCGGGCGGGGGATCGGCTACCGGCGGAGCGCGACCTGGCGGCCCGGCTGGAGGTGAACCGCGCCTCGGTGCGCGAGGCCCTGCGCATCCTCGAGCAGCTGGGTCTGGTGTCGATCCGGCCGGGTGACGGCGCGCGCGTGCGGCACGTCCAGGAGGCGAGCCTCGACCTGGTTCGGCACCTCCTCTTCCGCGACGGCAAGGTGAACCTGCCCGCGGCGGTCCAGGTGCTGGACGTCTACGAGATGCTGGTCTCGGGGGCGGCACGGCTGGCCGTGGAGCGCGGGAGCGATGACGAGCTCCTTCACGCGCGCGAGCTCCTGACCAAGCTGGGCGATGGGGCGACCGCGCCCGAAGATTGGCCCGGCATCATCGACCAGCTCTTCGAGGTGATGACGGCGGCCAGCGAGAATCTGGTGGTGCGCCTGTGCAGAAACGCCATCGGCGCTGCGCTGGCGAGCGACCTGGGTCATTCCTTCTGGAAGCTCGTGCGGCCCTCCGCCGACACGATCCGCGAGGAGGCCCGCGCCATCGACCGCGCCGTGGTGGCCCGCGACCCGGTGGCCACCGAAGAGGCGGTCCGTGCGATGATTCGCGAGCGGCGCATCCGCCTGCTCGCCGCCCTGGAAGACCCCGATTTCAAGAGCGCGCCCCAGTTCGACGCAACCCGGCTCACGAGCCAGGAGGGATACCCCGCATGAGCGCAACAGAGCTCCCCGAAAAGCACCCCGTCCAGACCGAGGGTGTGAAGACGGCCATGGAGGCCATCTACAACTGGAACTACGAGCCCGAGATCGACCAGATCCGGACCCTCTACGCCAAGGCCCTCGACCTCCAGTGGATCGCCATCAAGGACCTCGACTGGGAGAAGGGCGTGGACCACGAGGCCTTCACCCGCACCTTCTCGCTGGGCGGCATTCCGGTGACCGAGACGAGCTTCTGGAAGAAGCTTCCCCAGGAGACTCGCTGGCAGATCGCGCGGCGGTCGGCTGGCTTCATGCTCTCGAACTTCCTGCACGGGGAGCAGGGCGCGCTCATGGTGGCGGGGCAGCTCGTGAGCGCCGTCCCACACATGGACGGCAAGTTCTACGCCGCCACCCAGACCATGGACGAGGCGCGGCACGTGGAGGCGTTCGCGGCCTATGTGAAGCTGCTGGACGACGTCCAGCCCATCTCGCCCGGCCTGAAGAAGCTGCTCGACAACGTGCTGTCGGTGGAGGACTGGATGCTGAAGGCGGTGGGCATGCAGGTGGTGACCGAGGGTCTCGCTCTCTACAGCTTCCGCGACATGCGCAATCAGACCGACGAGCCGCTCCTGAAGCAGCTGCTCACCTACGTGGGACGCGACGAGGCGCGGCACACGGGCTACGGCATCAAGTACCTGAACCAGGTCGTGCCCACGCTGACCCGGGCGCAGAAGGACACCATCGAGGACTTTGCCTTCGAGGCGTCGCGCCTGCTGATCGACCAGCGCACGGGCTACTCGATGCGCGACACGGTGATGAAGCTGTGGGCGGATGCGGGGATCGATCCCGTGGAGGCGTTCCAGGCGATGACCTCGGAACGCGACGTCATTGCCAAGGCGCTCGAGCGCCGGGGCGGGCGCATGGGTCCGATCAGCGGCTTCGTGATTCCCACCCTCCACTCGATCGGCCTCTACAGCGAGCGGATCGCGGGCCACTTCCGGGAGATGTGGACGGCGAACATGGGCGCGGAGGCCGCCGAGCACATGGCCTCGCGCTCGAAGGAGCTGCCCGAAGACCTCGAGGCCTGGGTGAACGAGGGCTACGAGACCTTGTAGAAAGCTCGGGTTCTCGTCGCCGTCGGTCCCGTGCTGGGCGCGCTCCTGGTCCTCCGCTACGCACCCGAGACCCGGGGGCTCACCCTCGAGGAGATACAGGTCGCGCTCGCCCGGTCCCAGAAGGGCGCGGACCCACCCCATGGGGAAGGCGCCTAAGGGCGAGGGCCTGGGCAGCCGATCCACCCAGCCGGGTCGAGCACAGCCTCCTGGGGAGCAGAGCTCGTCCGACCTGGCGGAGCCTCATGGACGATCGGGCACAGCGCGCCCTCTGGAACATTCGGAAGCAGCAGCGGCACTGGGCGGAGAGCCGGGGCATCGAGCTGGACCCCGACGGCCTCGTGCCGGACGTCGCGTCGAACCTGTTCGCGGAGCTCTGCGCGGAGACCCGCCGCGAGCTCGAACGCGACCCGACGCGTCCCCTGGGCGAGCACGGGAAGCCGGCGCGGCTGCGCGCGCTCGAGTCCACCGAGGCCCTGGTGCTGAACTTCTTCGCGCCCTGGCGCAGCGGCAACGTGGCCGAGGTTGCAGCGCTCTGTGGCGCCGACCCGCGCGCGACGCGCCTCTGCTTCGCGACGCCCGGCGCGGACGTCCTCTTCGAAGGAGACGCCGCACGTCCCACGGCGGTCGTCGCCACCTTCGCCGAGCCCTATGCGGAGGTGGACGGCCGCCTCGACGGAAGCGAGCTCGAGCCGCCCGAGCGCTGGCGCGAGCTTCCGGGCTGCCTGCACCTGGCCCGAGACCTCGTGCACGGGGCGCGGCGCTTCCGGACGCTCGAGGTGGGGCGGCTCCTGGCGCGGGCCCGCGACCTCGGCCAGCGCTTTGGCGTTCGCGGCTTTCGCATGCTCTACGTCTGGTTCGAGAGCGAAGGCGCCGCCGCTCACCTCCACCGCGTGGAGCTCGATCGCCTGCGCATGCGCATCGGCGGCGAGGTCGACTTCGCGACCCGCACCTGGCAGGACCTCTTCCGGGCGCTCGGGAAGGCGGAGGTCGGGTACTCTCGGGATCTCGAGGAGCGCTACTTCCCGCGAACCGGGCCGTGAGCCCCGGCATCGAAAGACCTCGAGTCGCTGCTCTTCGAGTTCGAGCCGCCGGAAGGGACACCGATGCTGATCCGACACCCGGAGCCGATCCCGGAGCGTGAGGTCACCGACGCGTCGATCTTCCTGCGGCGCCGCCAGTTCCTGCAGAACGCAGCGGTCGGCGCCGCTGTCCTGACGGCCGGGGGCCCGTTTCTGGCGGGCTGCACCGACGCCCAGGAGCCCCCGGCCCGGGGACCGAAGCTCCCGGGCGTGAAGGCCGGCCCTCCCGCCCTCGCCACCGACGAGACGCCCACCGCGTATCACGACGCCACCGCCTACAACAACTTCTACGAGTTCGGCACCGACAAGGGCGATCCCGCCCGCTACGCCGGCAGCCTGCGCACCGAGCCCTGGTCCGTCACCGTCGAGGGCGAGGTCGCGAAACCCGGCGTCGTCCCCCTGGAAGAGATCCTGCGCCCGCATCCCCTGGAAGAACGCATCTACCGGCTGCGCTGCGTCGAGGCGTGGTCCATGGTGATCCCGTGGGTCGGCTTTCCGCTGGGCGACCTGCTGAAGCGCTTCGAGCCCACCTCGAACGCGCGCTACGTCGCCTTCGAAACCCTGCACGACCCGGAGCAGATGCCGGGGCAGAAGCGACGCGTGCTCGACTGGCCCTATCGCGAGGGACTCCGAATGGACGAGGCGATGCACCCGCTGGCGATCCTGGCGGTGGGGATGTACGGCGAGGCGCTCCCCAACCAGAACGGCGCGCCGCTGCGCCTGGTGGTTCCCTGGAAGTACGGGTTCAAGAGCATCAAGTCGATCGTGAAGATCCGGCTTCAGCGGGAGCAGCCGTACACCTCGTGGAACGATCAGGCGCCCCGGGAGTACGGCTTCCACGCCAATGTGAACCCGGAGGTCGACCACCCGCGCTGGAGCCAGAAGCGCGAGCGGCGCATCGGCGACTACCGCAAGCGGCCGACCCTCCCGTTCAATGGCTACGGGGAGCAGGTGGCCTCGCTCTACGCGGGGATGGATCTGCGCGTCTTGTTCTAGTGGCCCGGCGCCAGCGCATGCGCCAGCTCCAGGCCGCCGTTGTCGCGGCCGGTCTCCTCCCGCTGGCCTGGCTGATCCAGGGCGCGGTCCGCGGCACCCTGGGCGCCAACCCGGTCGAGACGATCACCCACACGACCGGCGGGTGGGCGCTGCGGCTCCTGCTGGTCACGCTGGCGGTGACGCCTCTGCGGCGCCTCTTCGGATGGAGCGCTCTCGTGCCTTTCCGCCGGACCGCGGGGCTGCTCGCCTTCAGCTATGCGTGCCTCCACTTCGCCACCTACGTCGCCCTGGATCTCGGCTTCGACCTGGCCGCCGTCGTCGAGGACGTGGCCGAGCGCCCGTACATCACCGTGGGCTTCACCACCTTCCTGCTGCTGGTGCCGCTGGCCGCCACCTCCACCCGCGCCGCTGTGCGGCGGCTCGGCCGACGCTGGGTCCGGCTCCACCGCCTGGTCTACGTCGCCGCGGTCGGCGCGGTGGTGCACTTCCTGTGGCTGGTGAAGGCGGATCTGCGCGAGCCCGCGATCTACGCCGGGATCGTGGCGTCGCTCCTGGGCGCGCGGCTCTGGTGGTGGCTCAGCTCGCGCCGGGCCAGCCTGGCGGCCCATCCGGAGGCGACATCGGCCGAGCGCTGAGCGAAGCGGCCGGGATCTGCCGTGCAGCCCGTCTCCATGAAGAGCGACTCCCGAGTCGCTCTTCTAGCGCGGAGTCGGGAAGGCGAGCCTCCACCACACGGGAACCAGGGCCCCGCCCGCGCACAGCAGGAGCGCGATCCACAGCCCGCGGCCGCCGACGGGCAGCCAGGCCGGGGCGGGGCTTCGCGCCAGCCACGACCCGAGGGCGGTGAGGACCGCGAACACCGACCCGGCGGCCAGGAACGTGGCCACCAGTCCCGACCCGAGGCGGCGGGTCACGGCCCGTGGCTCGTCACCGGCGGCGCGCGCGACAGGACCCCAGAACCCCGGCGGTCGCGCGCGCTCGTAGAAGCGGAGCAGGGACTCGGGCGACTCGGGGGCGCCGAAGAGCGAGACGAGCACGCCGGCCGCGGTCGCACCGAGCGCCATGCACAGCATGCGCACGGCTTCGGCTTCCGCCGGGAGCGCAAAGAGGAGGAGCGGCGCGAGCACGGTCGACGTCACCACCGTCGCGATCTCGCCCCGAGCCGTCACCCGCCACCAGACCCAGCGCAGGACCAGCATCACCCCCATGCCCGCTCCGAGCAGCAGGCTCACCTGCCACGCGGTCTGGATCGACGAGAGCTGGGTCATTACCGCCAGCGCGACGACCAGGATCCCGAAGTTGGAGAGACGCGCCACCCAGACCAGCTCGCGCCCGCCCGGCTCTCGCCGCAGCCAGCCCCGGCACAAGAAGCGGGCGTACAGGTCGTGGGTCCAGTAGGACGAGCCCCAGTTGAGGTGGCTGTCGAGGGTGGACGCGAGAGCGGCGAACATGGCGGTGAGCATCAGGCCCAGGAGTCCGGGCGGCAGGGACTGGATCCCGCGCACGAAGCTGGCCTCGCGCTCCGCGCGCAGGAGCTCGCCGGACAGACCCGGGTCGGGAGGCAGGAGGACCAGCAGACCCAGGGCGATGGGCAGCCACACCAGGCTCCGCAGCAGGACCTGGGCGACGGTGAAGACCAGCGAGGCACGGCGGGCGTCGTCGTCGCTCCGGCAGGCCATGGTCCGCTGGGCCAGGTATCCGGTGCCGTCGGCGTTCATCTGCACCAGCCACTGGAGCGCGATCACGGCCAGCACGACGACCGAGGCGTCCCGAGCGTGGCCCGGCGTGAAGGCGAGGATCTGGTCGGGCGTGATCCCGCCGGGACCGCCCGCGGCATAGCGTTCGCGGATCCCCGCAGCGATGGCGTCGAGTCCGCCGGCTCCGTCGACCACATAGAACGCGTAGCCGGCGCTGGCGCCCATCATGAGCGCGAACTGCACCAGGTCGGTGCTCACCACGCTGCGCAGCCCGCCCGTCGCCGAGTACAGAGTGGTGAGGGTGGCGAGCGCGAAGATCGAGAGCAGGTTGCGCGCCGAGCGCACCCAGAGATCGGCGGCAGCGCCACCGTCACTGTAACCGTAGCCGGGAAGCTCGACGGCGAAGGGAACGCCGACGGTGCGCACGAGCCACTCCACGGGACCGAAGAGCGCGGGCGGGAGCCACTGGTCCCAGAGCAGGAAGGGCTCGGCGATGGCGACGGCGGCGAAGAGCACCATGGCCAGGACCGTGCAGTTGAATATGGTGCCGAAGTACACAGCCTTGATGCCGCGCAGAACCGCCGCGGCGCGCCGGCCGTAGCGCAGCTCCGAGAGCTCGGCATCGGTGAGGACACCGGACCGGCGCCAGCTGGGTGCCAGCACGAAGCCCAGCAGCAAGAACGCCAACGCGTAGATCCACAGGCGCCAGAGGGAGAAGATGCCCGCCGTGGCCACCAGACCCGTGACGAGGAGCGGCGTGTCCGCGGCGAACTGGGTCGCCGCCATGCTGATCCCGGCCTTCCAGCCCGAGAGCGTCCGGCCCGCGAGGAAGTACTCCTCCAGGTTCCTCGATGCGACCTTGCGGGCGCGCAGCCCCGCGCGGATGGCGTAGAGCGCGAACAGCGCGAGGATCAGTCCGTCGAGGAGTTCCACGTGTCCCGGTTGCCCCGAGGTGGCAGGGCCGTCACCTTACCTCGCATGGCGGGTGACGAGAAGACGGGCGGCGAACGGGACTACCCGGACGACGTCCACTTCCTGGACGTGGACGGGCGGGAGTTCATCCTGGTCGGAACCGCGCACATCTCCCGCGAGTCCGTCGATCTCGTGCGAGAGGTGATCGAGAAGGAGCGGCCCGACTGCATCTGCATCGAGCTCGATCCGGCGCGCTTCGAGGCGCTCTCGGAGGAGCGGCGCTGGGAGTTGCTGGATCTCCGCGAGGTGATCCGCAAGAAGCAGCTCTCGACGCTCCTGGTCAACCTGATGCTCGCCTCGTACCAGAAGCGCCTGGGCGGAAAGCTCGGCGTCCTACCCGGAAGCGAGATGCTCGAGGCCGTGCGCGTGGCCCAGGAGCACGACATCGCCATCGCCCTGTGCGACCGGGACATCCGCGCCACCCTGCGCCGGGCGTGGCACTCGATTTCCCTGTGGCGGAAGCTCGTGTTGATCTCCTCGGTCGTAGCCAGCGCGTTCGAGCGGCCGGAGATCTCGGAAGAGGACCTGCGCAAGCTCCGCCAGCAGGACGTCTTGTCCGAGCTGATGCAGGAGCTGGGCCAGGCCATGCCCAACCTGAAGCGCGTGCTGATCGACGAGCGGGACGACTATCTGGCCCAGAAGATGCGCGACGCCTCGGGCGACCGGGTCGTGGCGGTCGTGGGTGCGGGACACATCGAGGGCATGCGGGAGGCCCTGCTCGCGGGCCGCGTGGCGGACCTCGAGTCCCTGGCGACGATCCCGCCGGTCTCTCCCGTCTGGAAGTGGATCGGCTGGGGCGTCCCCGCCCTCATCCTGGCCTCGATCGCCGCCATCGGCTTCAGCAAGGGCCCCGCGGCGGCGGGCGAGAACGCGCTCTTCTGGTTCCTGGCCAACGCCATCCCGAGCGCGGTCGGCGGCATCCTGGCCCTCGGGCACCCGGTGACGGTGCTGGCGGCGTTCTTCTCGGCGCCCTTCACCAGCCTGACGCCGGTGATCGGCGCGGGCTACGTGTGCGCCTTCGTCCAGGCCTTCCTGCGCCCGCCCACGGTGGGCGAGTTCCAGAGCGTCGGGGACGACATCGCGTCGCTCCGCATGTGGTGGAAGAGCCGTCTCCTGCGCGTCTTCCTCGTCTTCATCCTGACGACGGTCGGCAGCATCATCGGTACCTGGGTCGGCGGAGTCGAGATCGTCTCGAACCTGTTCTGAAGGAGCGAGGCGAGTCCGCTTCATTGCGACGAATCGAGAGCGGCGCGCGCCTGCTCCCAGTGGGCCCCGTCGAAGGGCGCGACGCGCATCACCCGGACCGAGCCGACATCGAGGCAGCGGGCGTTCACGCTGATGCCGTTCGGATGCGAGCGCGGGACGTAGAAGGACTTGACGCCGCAGACGCGGCAGAAGCGGTGCTTTGCCACGCCCGTGTTGAAGGTGTACTCGGTCAGCTCCCCCTCTCCTTGGAGCAGACGGAAGCGGTCCACCGGGACGAGCAGGTGCAGGTAGCCGCTCTTCGAGCAGATCGAGCAGTTGCACTCGAAGACGTCGATCTCCGCGGGCGCGTCGACCTCGAAGCGCACCCGCCCGCAGTGACAGCCGCCGGCGTGAGCCACGAGACGTTCGTCAGCCATCGACGACCTCGATGCGCCCTCCCTCGAGCCGGTAGATGCGGCTCTGGTCGTGGTTGTCGAGGGCGAGGATGGCGTCGGGCTCGAGGCCCAGGTAGGCGCCGCGAAGCGCGCGGCTCGCGATTCCGTGAGTCACGACGATCGCCGGGGTTTCGCCCCTTCCCTCGCCGAGCCAGCGCTGCATCCGCAGGTGAACGTCCGCGTAGCTCTCGCCTCCCGGGAACACGTAGGACCACTTGCTGCGCTTCCGCGCCTCGAGCGCGCCGGGATGGCGCTCCCGCACCTCGGCGTCGGTCAGCCCTTCGAATTTGCCCAGGTCGCACTCCGCCAGAAGGATCGACTCGAACTGGCGGTCGGGGGGCAGCTCCAGGGTCTCCGCAATGATCGCAGCCGTCTGCCGGGCGCGGAAGAGCGGGCTCGTGTGGAGCCGCCATTCGAGCCCGCGGAGCCCGCGCAGCGTCTCGGCGTGCGCGCGCGCCTGCTCCAGTCCTCGCAGGGTCAGGGGCG
>JAPUKG010000456.1 GCA_027295775.1 Pseudomonadota bacterium | reverse complement strand
CTCTTGCGGGGGATCAAGACCCTGTGGCTGCGCATGGAGCGGCACCAGAAGAACGCCCTGGCCGTGGCCCGCTTCTGTGAGGGGCACGCCGCCATCGAGCGGACCTGGTATCCCGGGTTGGAGAGCCACCCCTCCTTTGCTGTAGCGGCGCGGCTGTTGAAGAACATGTCGGGCGTGGTCTCCGTCGAGATCGCCGGCGGCCAGCAGGCGGCACACCGGTTCATGAACGCGCTCGAGCTCTTCTCGGTCGCCGAGAGCCTGGCCGGCGTGGAGAGCCTCGTCGGCCACCCGGCCACCATGAGTCACCAGGGCATGTCGCCCGAGCACCGAGCGAAGATCGGCATCCGGGACAACCTGGTGCGTCTGTCGGTCGGCATCGAGGACGCCAGCGATCTCGTCGACGACCTCGAGCGAGCACTCGGTTCGCTCTCGTCCTGAGGTAGGAACGTGCCGATCTCCGGTCCTCTGAACCACATCGACATCTCCATCGGCTACCCGGAGGTGTCGATTCCGTTCTACGCGGCGTTCTTCGAAGCGCTTGGCTACCGGCGCTGGGAGCTCTCTCGTGCCCAGTGGCAGGGTCCCAGCCCGAGTCGCGCGACCTGGGGCATCGAGTATCCCGGCGGCGCGCGGTTCGACGTCGAAGTCCGCCCCGCGCGCTCCGAGAGCCGCGATCGGAAATACGATCGGTACGAGCCAGGTCCCCACCATATGGCTTTCCACGCCGCCAGCCCCGAGGTGGTGGATCGGGTTCACCGGGCGATGGTGGCGGCGGGAGCGAAGGTCCTGGATCCACCGACGGACTACAGCGGCCAGTCGGGGTACTCGCCGGGCTACTATGCTGCCTTCTTCGCGGACCCGGACAACATGAAGCTCGAGGTTGCCTACATTCCCGGGACCAACCCGTAGAGGGCCGACCACAGTGGGCTATCGATACTTCATCTGTGACGTGTTTACGGACACTCGCTTCGGGGGCAATCCGCTGGCGGTTCTGCCCGAGGCCGCTGGGCTGTCGGACGAGCGGATGCAGCAGATCGCGCGGGAGTTCAACTTCTCCGAGACCACCTTCGTGTTGCCGCCGGAGGCCGGTCACACCCGACGGGTTCGGATCTTCACGCCCGCCCTCGAGATCCCCTTTGCTGGGCATCCCAATATCGGAACCGCCTTCGTCTTGGCGACCGCCGGGGAGCTCGGTGCGCTCGAGACCTCGACGACCGTGTCCTTCGAGGAGAAGGCGGGAGTGGTCTCGATCGAGATTCGCAGGCAGGGAGAGTCGATCTGGTGCGAGCTGGCCGCGCCCCAGACCCTGTCTCTGGGCAAGACCGTCGCATCGGAGCCCGTGGCGGCCGCGGTCTCCCTCACCGTTGACGACATCGGTTCGAGCACGCATCCGCCGCAGACGGCCTCGGTCGGTCTTCCGTTCGTCATGGTCGAGCTGGCGGACCGCGCGGCACTGGAGCGAGCGCGAATCGACATGGCCGGGTTCGAGGCGCTTGCGCCACAGGGGATCTCGCCGGACATCCATCTCTATGTGCGGAGCGGCGACGACTTCGACATCCGGGCCCGCATGTTCGCGCCCCTGGATGGCGTGCCCGAGGACCCCGCCACCGGCAGCGCGAACTGCGCCCTGGCCGGCCTGCTCAGCCACTGCGACGCCAGGGCGGACGGCACTCTACGCTGGCGGATCGCCCAGGGCGTCGAGATGGGACGCCCCAGCGTCCTCGAAGCCAGCGCGGACAAGAAGGACGGCGTCGTCGTGGCCACGCGGGTTGGCGGCGCCAGCGTGCTGGTGAGCGAAGGCACCATCGAGGTCGACTAGAGCCGGATGTCGTCGGAAGGTGCATGAATCATGATCAAGACACACGGGCTCAACCACATCAGTCTCTCGGTTCGCGATCCCGAACGGTCGTTGACGTTCTACGAGAAGCTGTTCGGCGTGCGCGAATACTATCGCGACGAGGACAGCATCCAGGTTCTCGGCCCCGGTCCCCACGATGTGATCGCGTTCGAGCGGCGCCCGTCGCACGGCAAGCCGGGTGGGATCGACCACTTCGGCTTCCGGCTGACGGACCCGGCGGATATCGATGCGGCGGTGCAGCAGGCGCAGGAGGCTGGAGCGGTGATTCTCCGTCGGGGAGAGTTCAGTCCCGGCCTGCCCTACCTGTACATCGAAGACCCGGACGGCTACACCATCGAGATCTGGTACGAGTAGCCCTCAGCCTTGGCGGGAAGCGGGCCAGGGAGGGAGACAGAGATGAGCGGATCGGGAGGCGTGGCGTTTGATCTGTCAGAGGTCACCGTGGGGCTCGGCCGCGACGGCGGGTCGTCGCGGTGAGCCCCGGGCAGGGCGTCGTCGTGCCCAGGGGTGTCTGGCACCGAGTCGTCATCCGCGAACCGAGCCGCCTGGTCTTCGTCACCCCAGGCCCCGGTGGCGAGCACCGGCCGCTCCCCGGTGGACGGGACGGGATCTGATGGGACGTCTGATCGTGGCGATGGCCTGGGTCTTCGTGTGTTCGCTGGGCTGCGCCAGCCCAGACCGAACGGCGGTCCTGGTTCCCGATGGGTCCCCGTCGTTTGCCCTGATGGATTTCAGCCATCCTCCCTCGCTTGATCCACCCTCTCCCGGCTGGCATCACCGGACCTTCCGTCGCCACCCACCGATGGACATCTCGTTCGTTTCGAAGGACGGGCGCGCCGCGATTCGCCTCAGCACCAATGACAGCGCATCCATGCTCTTTCGCTGGGTCGATGTGGATCTAGAGCACTATCCGGTCCTCAGCTGGGACTGGTTCGTCGAGCAGCCGATTGCCAGCGAGGAGGACGAGATGACTGTCGCCGGTGACGACCACCCAGCACGACTCTACCTGAGCTTCGAATCCGCCTCGGGCAAGGACCACTCGATGGAGATCATCTGGGGCAACCGGGTCCTCCGCCGCGGAGACTGGAAGCATCTCAAGTTCTTCGGCTTCTTCTCGTTTCCGCACTACGCGGCCAACGGAGGCGACGACAACGCCGGGCGCTGGCACCATGAGCGCGTCGACCTGAGCGAGCTCTACTCCACCCTCTGGGGAGATGCCC
>JAPUKG010000455.1 GCA_027295775.1 Pseudomonadota bacterium | reverse complement strand
GAGAAGGCCTCCGCATGGTCCTCGTCGCGAAGCCGCACCACGATGCGCGGCACCTTGAACAGCGCCGAGGCCAGCAGACCCACGATCATGTTCACCTCGTCCGAGTTCGAGGTGGCCACCACCAGGCCCGCCTCCTCGATCCCGGCGCGGCGCAGCACGATCCCGGTGGCGCCGTTGCCCTCGACGACCCGCACGTCGAGGGATTCCGACAGCTCCCGGACCCGGTTCGCGGAGGCGTCGACGAGCGACACGTCATGTCCGTCGCGGCTGAGCTTGCCCGCCAGGGTCGAGCCCACGAGACCGCCACCGACGATCAGCACCCGCATCGCTCGCAGAGCCTCCAATCAGCGTTCCCGGTGGAAGACCAGGATCTGCACGGCAGTAGTATCACGCGATCGCCCCCTCGAGCCACTCCTCTGCTGCTCGAAACGGGCCAGCAGCTAGCGCTCTGGGGCGGCATACTCGGCGTTGTTCAGCATCCTGCTAGCGCTCCGCGGCGATCTCCTCGAGCTCGCGGCGGCCCGTCTCCGGGATGAAGAACAGCGCGACGACCGCGATCAGGGAGATGAAGACCACCCCCCGAACCGCCGGGAACACGCTCTCTCCGGGCGCCGTCAGCCAGGACACGGCGAACAACGTGGCCGCGGCTCCGAGGGTCTCGAGCAGCTGGAGCCAGCCCGAAGCGGTACCGCGGTAGGAGGTGGGGAAGAGCTCGGTCGCGAGCGCGCGAACGATGGTCGAGGCGCCGGTGAGCACGAACACGAGGGGCACCCAGGCAAACGGCACCAGCCAGGAGGGACCGATGTAGAAGAGCCCCGCCAGCAGCGGGAACGCGGCGAAGAAGCCCCCGCCGACCGGCTTGCGGCCCAGGCGATCCGCGAGCCGCCCGGCGAAGGGGTGACCGATGATGCCGACGGTGCCGCCGACGAGCAGCATGATCGAGTACTGACCCGGGGCCCAGCCGTGGACGGACTGCACGAAGAAGGCCGAGAAGTTGTACGCGGCGCCTGCAGAGCCCGCGACCGTCGCCCCGATCAACGAGATCGCGAGCGTGCGTCCCGGGTAGTCCCGCAGCAGGCGCACCAGCGGGCGCCACCAGCCGTCGGCCCCACCCTGCGAAGCGATGGCAGCGCGCGCCTCCCGGTGCTCCTCGAAGCGCCGGGTCTCGGTGACGCGCCGCCGCAGCATCGGCAGCAGCGCGAGCGGCACGACGCCCACGACGTACATCGCGCGCCAGCCGTAGGGCAGCACGTCGATCGCGGCGAAGAGCATCGCCGAGAGTCCGACCCCGAAGGCCCCGAGCGCACCGAGGATGCCGATGCTCCAGCCCCGGTGGGCCGCTGCGACCTCCTCCGAGACGATCACGAAGGCAGTGGCCGACATCGTCACCATGAACATGCGGGCCAGCATCTGGAGCCCGATGAAGACCTCGACCGTCGGCGCGAAGGCACACGCCACGGTCGCGACACTCATCACCACCATCGACGACAGGAACACCCGGCGGCGCCCCAGGCGGTCTGCGAAGGGAACCAGCAGGATCGCGGGTACCGCGCCGAGGCGCACCCAGCCGAGCAGGTTTCCGAGCCCCTGCTCGGCGATGCCGAAGTCCACGGCGATCTGTTTGATCGCCTGGGTCAACATCGCCTGGTCGAAGTGCTCGAAGCACGACGCCAGCGCCACGGCGCCCAGCAGCTGGAGCTGTGGCTGCGGGACTGCCGGAGGTACACGCCCCAGGAAGGGCGGAATCCACCAGGGGTTTCGGGTCGCCGACGCCCCGCCTTCGCCGGTGCTCACAACGGGGCGTAGCGCTCCGCCGCCTCCTTCGGAGACAGGCCCGCCGCCGCGGCAATCGCCGCGAGCGTGTCTGCGTCGGCGAGGTCTGCTGCGGTCACCCGCTCCTGGAGCGCCAGCGCGTTGCGGTACGAGTCGGAGGTCACGTCGACGCCCCGCACCCGCGACTTGTTGGTCGCCGGGTCGATGATGTCGGCGAAGGGCACGGGTACGATGCGCCCCTCCTGGCGGGTGATCAACACGGCGGATCCGCCGGCCAGCAGAGTCTCCACCGCGCCGACCCCGAGGTCGCGCGTGTAGTCGCGGTCGAAGGCGCAGGGATAGCCGCAGCGCAGCTCGTAGCCGACATCCTTCTCTCCGATCGTAACCTTGACGCCGCGGCTGGCCAGCGAGTCGATCACGGCGGTTCGCAGAACCTTCGCGATCGGGACCTCCGCCAGCCGGATGTGACCGTGCTCGTCCCGGGGCGTGTCGGCGAGGATCGGGTCGTCCTCGTCGAAGTACTCCATGATGCCCTCGGCGATCACGGCCACCCCGTCCGGGAGACCCCGGGCGAGCCGCTTCACGATCGAGCCCTCGAGCACCCGCACCACGTCCTCGAGCCGGATCGGCTTGCGCGGGAACTCCTCGGGAATCACGGTGACCGGCGCACCCGCGGCCTTGCCGGCGCCGAGCGCCAGGTGGCCTGCGGAGCGTCCCATCATCACGATGAAGAACCAGCGGTTGGTGGTCCGCATGTCCATCTGGATGCGCTCGACCACCGCGGTGCCGTGCTCGCGCGCGGTCTCGAAGCCGAAGGTGGGAATGCCGCTCGGCAGCGGCAGGTCGTTGTCGATGGTCTTCGGCACGTGCACGTCCTGGCTGCGGCCCGCCGCCTCGATCGCTACGCGGTTCGCCGACGAACAGGT
>JAPUKG010000454.1 GCA_027295775.1 Pseudomonadota bacterium | reverse complement strand
GCCGGCGCCTGCTTCGGAGAGAAGCTCGGCTGGGAGCGGCCCAATTGGTTCGCCCCGGAAGGGTTCGCCCCGAAAGGTGTGGCGCCCCGGGACGAGCCCTCCTTCTCGAGGCCCAACTGGTTCGACGCCGTGGCCGCGGAGCACGCCGCCTGCCGGGAACGGGTCTCGGTGTTCGACGAGAGCTCGTTTGCGAAGTTCGAGATGATCGGCGCCGACGCGGAGCGCGCCCTGTCCTGGATCTGCGCCGGCGACGTCGCGAAGCCGCCGGGCCGGCTCACCTACTCGCAGATGCTGAACGCGCGCGGCGGAATCGAGTGCGACCTCACCGTGGCACGCCTGGCGCCCGATCGCTTCTACATCGTAACGGGGACGGGCTTCGCCACCCACGACTTCCAGTGGATCGCCAGCCACGTTCCCACCGGTCTCGACGCGCGGCTGGTAGACGTGACCTCGGCCTTCGCCGTGATCGCGCTGATGGGCCCCCGGGCGCGGGATGTGCTCGGCGCACTCACCCGCGACGACATCGCCGACAAGGCGTTTCCGTTCGGCTGCGTGCGCGACCTGTCTGTGGCCGGTGCGCCGGTCCGCGCGCTGCGGCTCACCTATGTGGGCGAGCTCGGCTGGGAGCTGCACGTGCCCGTGGAGTTCGCCCCCGGGCTGTACGACGCGATCCTGGAGGCGGGCCGCGCCCACGGAATCGCGAATGGGGGATACCGAGCCATCGAGAGCCTCCGCCTCGAAAAGGGCTACCGGGTCTGGGGCGCGGAGCTGACGCCGGACCACTCGCCCCTCGAGGCCGGGCTCGGCTGGGCTGTGAAGCTGTCGAGCGAGGTTCCATTCCTCGGCCGGGAGGCCCTCCTGGCGAGCCGGGCACACGGGCTCGAGCGGCGGCTCGCGGGCTTCAGCGTCGACGACCCGGACGTGGTGCTGCTCGGCCGGGAGACGATCTATCGCGACGGCGAGCGGGTCGGCTGGCTCACGAGCGGGGGCTTCGGCCACACGGTGGGCCGCCCCATCGGCTACGGCTACGTGAAGCCGATGGCGCCCGAGCGCGTCGATCGCGCCTTCCTGACCAACGGACGCTACGAGCTCGAGGTGGCCACGCGGCGCGTGCCCGCCGCGCTCCACCTGCGCCCGCTCTACGACCCCGACATGGCCCGGGTCAAGAGCTGAAGCGGCGCGCCGCCGAAGAGAGTCGCGTGGAAGGCCAGCAGGCCACCCGTCGCGAGCACGCCGGCGACCAGACCGAGCACCGGAAGTTCGCGCAGCGCCAGGTGGTTGCGCCCGGACAGGATGGCCGCGAACGGAACCAGCGAGGTCTCCGCGTAGTAGTGGGCGAGGGACGCATCGGCGGCGCGTTTGCGCGCGTCCAGGTGGGCGCCGCCCACGAACGCCCAGATGGGAAAGCCGGCGAAGAAGACGATGTCGCTCGCGAACCCGTTCACCAGCAGGTGCGAGAGCGCCACCGCGCCGAAGAACACGAAGCCGGGATGGCGGGTCACCCGGTGGAAGCCCCGCGCCCGCTTCTCGGTGGACGGGACGAGCCTCGCCGGCTGCGGCTGGAACTGGGAGGCCACCGTCAGCACCAGGAAGAACGCGGTCAGGGCCATGGAGAGGGGCGCCACTCCGGGCACGGCGTCGAGATTCCACAGCAGCGGGCCCGTGTGCTTGCTGTCCCCGTAGGTGACGATCAGCCACACGAAGGCCAGCAGCACGACCGCCGAGTAGAGACCCTGGAAGCCGCGCTCCCCCAGGCTCGCCACCAGCCGCGGCCGCAGCGCACTCGACGAGCCCACCAAGTGCACTCCCGCGAAGGCGATCCACGCGATTGCAACGCCGACCCAGTCCGCCAATGGAAGCCTCCTTGTCGCTACAGCCGGAGCCGCTGCGTTTCCTCTCACCATGGGATAGCCGACCGCGACGCGTCCGCTACCCTTGCCGCACTCGACGGGAGTCAACCCCATGGTCATGGTCCTCTTCCGTGCCCGGTCGGCGCACGGATCTCTCGCAGCACTTCCTCCGCAGGGGAGCGCTCGCCGCTAGACTGGTCTCGAGCTCGTCGATCACGAGTCGCGATCGGGTCCTGGAGCTCGGCGCCGGGACGGGTGCGCTCACTGGCGAGCTGGCCAAGCGCTGCGGCCAGCTGTGGGCCGTCGAGATCGATCCCCGGCTGTGCCACGCGCTCGAGTGTCGCTTCCACGGCGACCGCCGGGTTCGGGTCGTGCGCGGCGACCTGCTGTCGTTCTCGCTGCCCGGCGCCGGCCCCTACAAGGTCTTCGCGAACCTGCCCTTCCACCTGACGTCGCCGGCCCTGCGGCGCCTGGCCGAGGCCGAGCGCCCGCCCGAAGACGCCTACGTGATCGTGCAGCGGGAGGCCGCCCAGAGGTACGCGGGAGGACCGTACGCGCCGGAGACCCTGCTCTCGCTGCGGCTCAAGCCGTGGTGGCAGATCGAGATCCTGGGGCGCATCGCCAGGCGCGACTTCCAGCCGCCGCCCTCCGTGGACTGCGCGTTCCTGTGGCTCGCCCGACGGACGCGCCCGCTCGTCGAGGCCCGGGAGAAGCGCCTCTACCGCGACTTCGTCTCCGCCAGCTTTGGCCGCCGGGGCACGGCGCTGCGCGACGGACTGCGCGGTCTGCTGAGCCCGCATCAGATCCGGCGCCTGGCCCGGGAGCTGCGCTTCGATCCAGGCGACCCGCCGTCGGCGCTCGGCTTCGAGCAGTGGCTCGGGATCTATCGCTTCTTCGCGGACCGGGCGGGTCCCGCCGAGCGGCGCCGCGTGCGCGGGGCGGAGCGCAGGCTTCCGCGCGGGCCGAAGCTCAGGGGCGACTGAGCGATCCGACGCGTCCCACCCCGCTGCAGGCCGACCCGCCATCGGCGGGCTCGACCAGGCGCTTGCGCGGCCGGAACGGCTTGAACTGCGCCTTGGCCGCGTTCCGGGCGGCCCGCTTGCTGCGCCGCGGCGTCTTCAGCGAGCGAACACGGTCGTACTCCACCAGGGCGCCCGAGCGGTCTCCGCACGCGTCGAGGATGCGACCTCGGGTCAGGGTCACCCACGCGCTCCCCCACCAGGGCCAGTCCGGTCCGCCGAGGCCGAAGGACTCGAGCGTGCGCCACGCCTCGCCCGGCCGGCCGAGCTGAAGCTCGGCCCGGGCGCGCCAGACCCGGGCCATGCTCTTGCGACCATCGTCGAGGGGCGAGGTGCCGGGATGCGCCTCCAGGAGGCGCGCCTGCTTCGCGACTGCGCCGTAGTGGTCGGCGTCGTACAACACCTCCAGGAACTCGAAATGGAAGAAGCTGCTGTTGGGGAAGCGCTTGTGGAGATCGTGGGCCAGCTCGACCGCCTTGTCGTCGTCTTTCTCGTGGTACGTGTAGATGTTCAGCATGATGAAGTCGGCTTGAAGCTTGTTGAGGTCGCCCTTCTCGCGAACCTCCTGGATGTAGCGGAGCCCCGTCTCGCGATCGCCAGAGGGAACGAACCAGAGCCATGACAGCCACTGGAGCACATCGGGGACGGTGCTCGCGTAGAAGTAGTAGAGACCGACGGGATACTTGGCGTCCACCATGTCGGGGCGCAGCTCGAGCACTCGCTCCAGATGTTCGCGGCCCTCCTCGCCGCGCGCGCCCGCCGTCAGATAGTTGCCCCGCGTCCCCTCGAGACGCCCGATGTGGACCAGTGCCTGGCCCCAGTAGAGGTGGGCCACGGCGTCGTCCGGATCGCGGGCCACCCGGGCCTTCGCCAGGCGGATCGCCTCCTGAGAACGGGCGCGGATGGCGTCGTCGTAGGTCGTCACCCGGTCGTCCAGCGAGATCCGCCACCACAGGGTGCTGACCTCGTAGAGCGCGGCCGCAGCGGGATCCAGACCGCGAAGTCGGGCCCAGACCGCGTCCGCCGCAGCGAAGTCGCCCTCGAAGTTGTGGCGCTGGCCCCGGTGGATGAGCGCCCGCACCTCGGGGTCGTACTGGGCAGCAACGGGGCCAGCACAGAGGCACCACAGCAGGAGTCCGGCGAGCCGCCAGCGCATGGCCGGGATTCTAGCCTTCCGGAAGAACAGGCATGGGCGTAGGATCGGCCTGTCATGGACCGACGGGCCTTCCTTCGCTTCGGAACTGCTCTGGGCGCCAGCGTCTTCGCGGGCTCCTCGATCTGGCAGGAGGCCCTGGCTGCAGCGTTCGTCCAGACCGGCCGCTCCCCGTACGGACCGCTCCGGGATCCCGACGAGAACGGGATCATGCTGCCCTACGGCTTCCGCTCCCGCGTGATCGCGACCTCTGGCGAGGAGGTCGGGAACACGGGCTTCGTCTGGCACCTCTTTCCCGACGGAGGCGCAACCTTTCGAGGTCCGACCGGCTGGGTGTATGTGTCGAACGCCGAATTCATCCTCGGCGAAGGGGTCGGCGCGATCCGCTTCGACACCCGGGGCCAGATCGTCGACTCCTATCGGATCTGCGCGGGGACCCTGCTCAACTGCGCCGGCGGCGCGACGCCCTGGAAGACCTGGCTCACCTGTGAGGAGGTCCCGCAGGGGCTGGTGTTCGAGTGCGACCCCACCGGCGCGTTGCCTCAATTGGCCCGTCCCGCGCTCGGAACCTTCCGTCACGAGGCCGTGGCCTGCAACGCGGTCGACCGGTGTCTCTACCTGACCGAAGACGAGCCCGACAGTGGCTTCTACCGCTTCCGTCCGAACCGCTGGGGCGATCTGGGCTCGGGCGTCCTCGAGATCGCCGAGGTCGTGGGCGACGTGGACGTCGTCTGGCACGAGGTTCCCGACCCGAACCCCGGAAGGAACGACGAGCCGACCCGGAGCCAGCTGGCAGAGAGCTCGATCTTCAACGGCGGCGAGGGCATCGTGGCGAGCCGGGGCCACATCTACTTCACGACCAAGGGCGATGGTCGCGTCTGGGACTATCACCCGGAGAGCCAGACCGTGTGTCCGCTCTACGACCCGGACCTGGACCCGGGTGGCCAGCTCGATGGGGTCGACAACATCATGGCGTCCCAGCGCGGAGACCTGATCGTCGCCGAGGACCACCCCTTCGACCAGGAGCTGGTGTTGATCACGCGCTCGGGCACCGTCTCGCCCCTGCTCCGGCTGACCGGGCAGGACGCGTCGGAGATCACGGGTCCGGCCTTCGATCCGTGGGAGCGGCGCCTCTACTTCAGCTCGCAGCGGGGCGGCGAAGACAAGCTCGGCGTCACCTACGAGATCTCCGGGCCCTTCCGACGCCTGCTGCTCGACTGCGGTCCCGTCCCCGACGCGTAACACGGGTTGCGGCCCTGCGCGGCGCGAGTCAGATTCCGGCCATGGATTGGCGAGGCTGGTCGATCGGGATCGGGATGCTCGGGCTCGCTGCCGCGGCGACCGCCGAATCCGTCGGGTCCACCGTCTCCGTCGGCGACCGGGCGTCCCTGCGCGCGCCCCACGGTGTACCCGGGAGCTTCTTCAATCCCTGGGCGTCGGATCCCAAGACCGTGTGGGGCCTGCTCAAGTGGCAGCTCTCGCCCAATCGGGTTCGCTCCGAGCGCAGCGGCCCGCCCGCAGTCCCCGTGGTCCCGAACGACGGTGCCTATCTGGCCGGCGAGGAGAACTCGGCGACGATCACCTGGGTGGGCCACGCCACCTTTGCCATCCACGACGGGAACGACGTGTTCCTCACCGACCCGCATTTCGGAACGCGCGCGCTGATTCCGAAACGGGTAGTGCCCCCGGGCATCCCCCTCGAGTCGGTGCCGCCGGACGCCTTCGCGATCCTCTCCCACAACCACTACGACCACCTGGACGCGGACACGGTGGAGCGGCTGCCCGCGAGCGTGGCGTGGTACGTACCGCTGGGCATGGCCGAGTGGTTCCGTGACCGCGACCGGCCAAACGTGGTCGAGCTCGACTGGTGGGAGAGCGCCGAGCGCGATCGCTGGACCATCACCTGCCTGCCGTCCCAGCACTGGTCGCGACGGATCGGGCAGGGGGTGAACGAGGCGCTCTGGTGCGCCTGGCTCGTGGACTCCGGCGACTTCGTATACTTCTTCGCGGGAGACTCCGGCTACTTCCACGGCTTCGAGGAGTTTGGCAGGCAGTTCGGGCCCATCGACGTGGCGATGCTGCCGATCGGCGCCTACGAGCCGCGCTGGTTCATGAAGTACCAGCACATGGATCCCGCGGAGGCCTACCGGGCGTTCCGCGACCTGGGCGCCCACACCATGCTGCCCATGCACTGGGGCACGTTCGACCTCACCGATGAGCCCGTCGACCTGCCGCCAGTGATTCTCGGGCAGGTCATCGCCGAGCAGGGTGGAGACCCGGAGCGGGTGCGCATCCTCGCGGTGGGCGAACGCTGGAAGATTTCCGATCACCCAAACGGGGAGAGTACGCAATGATCCTGGATCGCTTTCGCTTGAACGACAAGGTGGCCGTGGTCACCGGCGCGGGCCGCGGCATCGGCCGGGGCATCGCCGAGGGCTTCGCCGACGCCGGGGCCGATGTAGTGTGCGCCGCGCGCACGACGGAGCAGATCGAGGAGGCCGCCGACGCCGTGCGCCAGCGCGGGCGCCGGGCGCTGGCCATCCGCTGTGACGTGAACGTGCCCGAGGAGCTCGACGAGCTCGTCGAGAGGACCGTCGCCGAGCTCGGCGGCATCGACATCCTCGTCAACAACGCGGGCGGAACGCCGCCCACCCCGACCCTGCAGCTCAAGAACGAGGACTTCGAGGCGGCCTTCCACTTCAACGTGACCACCGCACTCCACCTGAGCCGCGAGTCCATCCCCCACATGATGAAGCGGGGAGGCGGCGCCATCGTGAACATCTCGTCGGGTCTCGGCCATCTGGTGGAGTCGGGCTTCGTCGCCTATGGCACGGCCAAGGCCGCCCTCTCCCACATGACCCGGCTGATGGCGTTCGAGTTCGCGCCCCACGTCCGGGTGAACGCCGTGGCCGCGGGGGCCACCGAGACCGACGCCCTGCGCCCCTTCCTCCAGTCGGGCGACCTGCGCGAGCAGATGGAGGCCCTGACCCCCATGGGACGCCTGGGCACCGTGGAGGACATCGCCGGCGCCGCCCTCTTCCTGGCCTCCCCCGCCGGCAGCTGGGTCACCGGAAAGATCTTCGAGATCGACGGGGGAACCATCGCCTCGAACTGGCCGATCAAGATCCCGGCGTTCTAGCTCGGGGCCCGACACGGGGAAGCTTCAGTCCGCTCGTTGGCCATCCGATGGAACCCGTGGGGGGGCCATGGCGGGCGGAACGCTCTTCGACTTTGCAGCGGAGCAGCTGGAGCATCGCACCGACCTGGACAGGCTCGAGGCCCGCGGCACGCTGCGCATCGCCCTCAAGGCCGCGGGGCTGGACTCTCGCTCCGTAACGGCCGAGCAGCTCCAGGTGGCGGTCGAGAAGATCCTGCCCACCGAGCTCACCACCCGCGGCATCGGCGACGCGA
>JAPUKG010000453.1 GCA_027295775.1 Pseudomonadota bacterium | reverse complement strand
AATCCGGCAGCTCCATGATGTGGCTGTCGGCGTCGAGTAGGCGTCGCTGGGCGGCATAGGTCATGGAGTCTCCGCGGCGGATCAACCCGTGGGCCGATCCGTTCCCCCGGTCCCATGATAGGGGCCGTTGCGACCCAGTGGGAGGGTGAGGGATAATGGCCCCATGAAGAGCCGCGAGCCGGCGACCCTCCTGGACGGACTGCGCTTTGCCGAGGGCCCGCGCTGGCACGACGGGCGGCTCTGGTTCTCCGACATGCACTCGCGGCAGGTGATGGCCGTCGGCCTCGACGGCGCCGCGGAGGGGGTGGTCGAGGTCCCGGGCGAGCCGTCCGGGCTTGGCTGGCTCCCGGACGGGCGGCTGCTGGTGGTCTCCATGCACGACCGCCGGCTGCTCCGGCTGGATCCCAGCGGACTGACCGAGGTGGCCGATCTCACCCCCCTCACCCACTTCTACACCAACGACATGGTCGTGGACGCTCACGGGCGCGCGTACGTGGGAAACTTCGGCTTCGACCTGCACGCCCAGCAGACGCTCCGGCGCACCAACCTGGTGCTCGTCCACCCGGACGGGCGCACCGAGGTGGCCGCCTCCGACCTGGCCTTTCCGAACGGGACCGTGATCACGCCGGACGGTCGCACGCTGATCGTGGGGGAGACCTTCGGCTCCTGCCTCACTGCCTTCACCATCGGTGACGACGGGCGCCTGTCCGAGCGGCGGCAGTGGGCCCGGATGGAGCGCGCCGTGCCCGACGGCATCTGTCTCGACGCCGAGGGCGCCATCTGGGTCGCCTCGCCGGTGAGCGCCGAGGTGCTCCGCATCCGCGAGGGCGGCGAGGTGGTGGACCGGGTGCCGGTGGCGACCCAGGCCTTCGCCTGCATGCTAGGCGGACCCGAACGAAGAACGCTATTCATCTGCACTTCCGGCGACTCGGACCCGGCCAAGACCGACGTCCGGAGCGGCCGGATCGAGATCGTCGAGGTCGAGGTGCCGGGCGCGGGCCTGCCCTGAGCCGAAGGAGTCCGTCGTGGCGAAGAAGATCGACTGGTACTACCACCGCAAGGGCTGAACGTCCTGCACCCGAGCGTCCAAGTTTCTGGACGCCAACGGCATCCAGGCGGTGGAGGTCGTTCCCGCCAGCCGCAAGCTGGCGAGGAAGGAAGCCGCCGGCCTCGCCGTGCAGGCGTCGAAGATCATCGTCGTCAAGGGCAAGAAGGTCACGGAGTTCGCCGGAGGCAAGGCCGGCAAGGACGTGGTCGAGGCCATGCTCGGTCCCACGGGCAACCTGCGCGCCCCGACCATCCGCAAGGGAAAGACCGTCCTGGTGGGCTTCAATCGGGAAGTCTTCGAGAAGGTCTTCGGGTAGGGACGAGCCCATGCAGCCGCGACGAACCAAGACGCTGGAGGAGATCCAGCTCTCGGACCCCGAGTTCTGGACGGCCCCGATCGAGGAGCGGGAGGGCGCCTTCGCCACCCTGCGCGAGCTGGATCCCATCCGCTTCTTCCAGGAGATGGAGATGCCTCCGGAGATCCCCCTGCCCAAGGGACCCGGGTACTGGGCGCTCACCAAGCACCGGCACATCCTGGAGGCCAGCCGCACCCCGGAGATCTTCTGCTCGGGCAAGGGCGCCACCTCCACGGTCGACCTGCCGCCGGAGATGAACGAGTTCTTCGGCGGGATGATCAACATGGACGACCCCCGCCACAGCGTGCAGCGCCGGATCATCTCCCGGGGCTTCACCCCCGGCGCGCTGCAGCGGATCGTGGGGGGCGTCGACGAGCGGGCCCGGCGCATCATCGACCGGGTGATCGACAAGGGCGAGTGCGACTTCGTCACGGAGATCGCGGCGCCTCTCCCCCTCGAGATCATCTGCGACATGATGGGCATCCCGGAGAGCCAGAACCAGTTCGTCTTCGAGCGCAGCAACCTGATCCTGGGTCTGGGCGATCCCGACTACAACCTCGGGGCCCAGAACCCGATCGTCGCGGCCATGACCGCAGGTACGGAGCTCGCCGCGCTGATGCGCGAAATGGCCGAGTCGCGCCGAAAGAATCCCACGGACGATCTGACCAGCGGCCTCATCCACGCTGCCGAAGGCGACGACGACATCCTCACCGACGCCGAGCTGGCCTCGTTCTTCATCCTGCTGGTGGTCGCCGGGAACGAGACGACCCGGAACGCCATCAGCCACGGTATGAAGGCGCTGTGCGACGACCCGGACGAGCGGCGCAAGTGGGCGGCGGACTTCGAGGGCGTGGCGCCCACGGCGATCGAAGAGATCGTGCGCTGGGCGAGTCCGGTGATCTACATGCGGCGCACGGTCACGCGGGACACGGTCCTCGACGGTCAGCCGCTGGCCGCCGGCGACAAGGTGGCGCTCTGGTACGCCTCGGCGAACCGCGACGAGGAGGTCTTCCCCGATCCCTTCCGCTTCGACGTCACGCGCACCCCGAACGAGCACGTGGGCTTCGGCGGTCCCGGACCGCACTTCTGCCTGGGCGCCAACCTGGCCCGCCGCGAGATCCGGGTGATGTTCCGGCAGATCTTCGAGCGCCTGCCGGACCTGGAGATCACCGGCGAGCCGGAGCGCCTGGCCTCCAACTTCGTGCACGGCATCAAGCGCATGCCCTGCCGCTTCACGCCCGGGCGGGCCGCGGCCTAGCGCGCCAGGGGTCAGCGCAGCTCGCGCTTCAGCACCTTGCCGGTCGGATTGCGCGGCAGCTCTTCCAGGAAGACGATCTCGCGCGGGACCTTGTAGCGGGCCAGGTTGCTCTTCACGTAGTCCTTGAGCGACGCCTCGTCGGCGGTCGCGCCCTCTCCGAGCACGACGAAGCCCTTCAGCCGTTGGCCGAACTCGTCGTCCGGTATGCCCATCACGGCGACCTCGACCACGTCCTCGTGGTCCGAGAGCAGGTCCTCCACCTCGCGGGGAAAGACGTTCTCGCCGCCGGACACGATCATGTCGTCGTCCCGTCCGTCGACGAAGAGGAGACCGTTCCCGTCGAAGTGGCCGACGTCGCCGCTCGACATGAGGCCGTCGATGATCTCCTTGTTACCGCCGCCGGTGTAGCCGTCGAACTGGTTGTCGTTGGCGACGAAGATGCGCCCGGTCGTGCCGGTCGGCACCTCGTGCCCCTGGTCATCGAGGATGCGCACCGTGGTGCCCCGCGGCGGTCGGCCGGCGGTGCCCGGCGCGGCGCGCAGCTCGTCGGGCGTGGCGATCGACGCCTGGGCCACCTCGGTCGAGCCGTAGAAGTTGTAGACGTTGTCGCCGAACGCATCCATCCAACGGAGCGCCATCTCCCCCGGCAGGGCCGAGCCGCTGGCACAGACCAGCTCGAGGGAGGAGGTGTCATAGCGACCGATCACGTCGGGCCCGAGGTCGAGGATGCGCTGCATCATCACCGGCACGACGACCAGCACCTGGGGCTTGAGCTCGTGGATCGCGGCCAGGGTGCCCTCGGGATCGAAGCGCCGGCGCAGGCAGAGGGTGCAGCCCAGCTGGGCGCCGACCATCAGGTGGAAGCCGCCCCAGGAGTGGAAGGTCGGCGCGACGATGAATGTCCGCGTGCCCGTCCGCAGGGGCATCCGCCCAAACAGCCCGACGAAGGTGTCGATACCCTGCCGCTTGAGCGTGCGCTGGGCGCCCTTGGGCGTCCCCGTGGTTCCCGAGGTGAGCACCGTCACGCGTCCCTGCTGGGCCGGGGCCTCGAGATCGCTGTCGTCGTGGGACGCCGCCAGCTCGTCGAGGGTCGGATGGGGAACGTCGGACTCGGCGTAGGTCACGAAGTGCGCGTGCTCGGCCGCGCCCCCTTCGACGATCGGTGCGAACTCCTCGTCGTAGAGGATCACCCGGGTCTCCTCCCGCGCGCAGACCTCCTTCAGCTGGGGCGCGGCGAAGGCGGTGTTCAGGAGCAGCGTGTTGGCACCGAGCTTGTCGAGGGCAACCTGCGCCTGCACGAAGCCCCGGTGGTTGCGGGCGAACAGCCCGACGCCGTCCCCCGGCTTCACGCCGGCGGCGGCCAGCGCCCGGGCGATGGCGTTGGTCGAGCGATCGAGCTCGGCGAAGGTCATGCCACCGTCCTCGTCGATCAGCGCCGTTCCGCCGGGGTCGCGCAGCGCCCCGGCGTGGATGCCGGTCGCCGTACTCGTCCCGAACTTCCGCATGGCGGGCACGAGCGTCCGGAGGAACCGGGGGCTCAGGAAGCCCGCGGATCCCAGCACCTCCACGACCTCGCCCATCCGCCGAAGCGGTCCACCCTGTCCGGTTCCCCGCAGGCTCATGACCGGGCCAGTGTACGAGCTGGGTCGACAAAGTCGAGCGAGAGGCGCTCGTCCAGATGCGATCCCCTGGTGGTACCCTGGAAGCTCGGAACGCCCCATGACCGACGCACTCGACCTCTCCTCCTTCCGATCGCGCGCCGCACAGCGGGGCCGCCCGGGCTACTGGGACTTCCCCGAGGTCCAGATAAAGTGGGCCTTCGAGGCCGGGCTCCCGGATCCGCGCACGTTCCCGATCGACGACCTGGTGCGGATTTCCGAGCGGGTGCTGCGCGAGGATGCCGACGACGCACTCCAGTACGGCGGCGGTGCCCACGGCAGCATCGTGTACGGCTGGGAGGGGCTGCGCGACCGCCTGGCCGAGCGCACCCGTCGCGTGGACGGCCGCGAGGTGGACCGGCGCGGCGTGCTCCTGACCTCGGGCGGGGTGCAGGGCATCTCGCTGTTCTGCCAGGCCTTCCTCGACGAGGGCGACGCCGTGGCGGTGGAGCTTCCCACCTGGGAGGCGGTTGTGGGGTCGGTGCAGCGGCTGGGCGCAGAGCCCATCGCGGTACCGGTGGACGGAGACGGGCTGCGTGTCGATCTGCTCGAGAAGCAGATCGAGGCGCTCCGTGCCGCCGGCCGCCGCCTGAAGTTCGTGTACACGATCGCGACCTTCCACACCCCCACCGGAGTCTGTCTCTCGCTCGAGCGCCGGCGGCGCCTGCTCGAGCTGGCGCGGCAGTGGGACTTCCTGGTGCTGGAGGACAACGTGTACGGCGAGCTCCGCTACTCGGGAGAGACGCTGCCCACCCTCTTCGCCCTCGACACGAGCGAACGGGTGGTCAAGATCGACAGCTTCAGCAAGACCGTCGCGCCCGCGCTGCGCCTCGGCTGGGTCACTGGCCATCCCGATGCGATCGCCGCGCTCTCCGCAGTACGCGGTGATCTGGGCGTGAGCCAATGGGTGGCGCGCGTGGCCGAGACCTTCCTCACCGAGGGTCTCTACGAGCCCCACCTCGACAAGATCCGCGCGGTCTACCGGGACAAGCGAGACGTCGCGCTGGCGGCGCTCGAGCAGCACTGCGCGGGCTCCCTCCACTGGAACGTGCCGGACGGCGGGTACTTCCTGTGGTGCACATTGGCCGACGGCATCGACGGACGCGAGGTGATGAAGCGCGCGTTCGCCGAGGGGGTGGTGTGCCGCCCGGGTGAGCGCTTCTGCGGCGACCCGGAGCCCGCGAAGAGCTACTTCCGACTCGCCTTCACGATGGTGCCGCACGAGGCGATCGAGCCCGGCATCGCCGTGCTGGGCCGCGCCATCGCGGCCAGTACACGCTCATGATCGAGATTCGGTGCGCGGCGAGGCTGTGAGTCCCTCGGCGCTCCGCTGGCTGCTCGACCGCGAAGCGCTCCGCCAGCTGATGGTCGACTACTTCTGCGGGGTCGACGACCGCGACTTCGAGCGCGTCGCCGCGTGCTTCACCCCGGACGTTCGCGCCCGCTACGGGAAGCTCTACGAAGGCCGCCAGTCCCTGATCGAGTTCATCCGCGGCGTGCGCTTCTTTCACACCACGGTCCACTGCATGGGCGGACAGCTCGTCGAGCTGTCGGCCGACGAAGCGCACATGATCACCGAGGCGATGCTCGCCCACCACGGCCGGAAGGGCGACGGAGAGGCCATCGAGTACTACAACAGCGGGAGCCGCTACGTCGACGTGCTGACGCGCCGGGGCGGGCGCTGGCTCGTGCGCGAGCGCGGAGGCACGCCGGCGTGGCCTGCGGTCGACGCGCCAGCGCCGGAGACCGACGACCCGGTGCTGCGCTGGCTCGTCGACCGCGCCCAGGTGCGCGACCTCCTGGTGCAGTGGGCGCTCGGCATGGACGAGCGCGAGGAGACCCGGGTGCGCTCGTGTCTGGCGCCGGACTTCCAAGAGGATGGAGCCGTGGACGCCGACGCCTTCGCTTCGCGCGCGAAGGCCCTGGAGCGATTCCACTCGACCAGCCACTTCCTGGGCGTTCCCGCCATCGACCTCTCCGGAGACGACGCGATCGTCGAGAGCTCCGCGCTCGTGACACAGCGGGAGCCGGGGGAGCCGAGACGGCATCCAGTGCTGGGCTTCCCGGTCCGCGAGGAGCGCACCCGGAGCGCGCGCTGGCGCGATCGGCTGGTCCGGAAGGACGGCCGCTGGTGGCTCTCGGCGCGCGGGACCGCGGTGCCACCCGTGGCTGCGCACGCGGCGAACCCGCCCGCGACGACGGACCCCGCGACCCGCGATCTCGTCGACCGGGAGCTGATTCGCGATGCGATCGCACGCGGCGCGATCGCGTTCGATCGCGAGGACGGGACCGCGAACCATCTGGTCGGCAACCAGGAGATCACCGTTCGCGGCGACGAGGCCACCGTTCGCAGCTACGTCTATCGGACCCGGCGCGACGGCGGCGACGGCGAGCCGAGCCATTGGGGGCGCGGCCCCCATCACTGGCACGATCGCCTCGAGCGGCGCGATGGCGGCTGGAGCATCGCGGACCACCGCGACGTGGACCTCCTGGCGGATCCCTGATCTCGATGCCGAGGCGGAGGACGAGATGGAGAAGCTGACCGGCAAGGTCGCAGTGGTGACCGGGGGAGGCAGCGGAATCGGCGAGGCCCTCGCCCGCGCCTTCGCGGGGGAAGGCATGCACGTGGTCGTCGCGGACATCGAGGGCGAGGCCGCCGAGCGCGTCGCCCGCGAGGTGCGCGGGACGGGAGCCCGGGCGCTGGCGGTGCGCACCGACGTGGCCGACGCGGAGAGCGTGCGGGCGCTGGCCGACGCCGTGTACGCCGAGTTCGGCGCCGCGCACGTCCTCTGCAACAACGCGGGCGTACTCCTGATGGGCTCCGCCGTCGGCGCGTCGGTGGGTGACTGGCAGTGGGTGCTCTCGGTGAACCTGATGGGCGTGGTGCACGGCGTCGACGCCTTCCTCCCGCGCATGCGCGCCCAGCAGGGCGAGGCGCACATCGTCAACACCTCGTCGGTAGCGGCTCTGGGCGGCGGCGGGCCATACGGCGCCTCGAAGGCCGCCGTGCTCGCGTTCTCGGAGGCTCTCCACAGGGAGCTCGCAGACGAGGGCATCGGGGT
>JAPUKG010000452.1 GCA_027295775.1 Pseudomonadota bacterium | reverse complement strand
TGTTGGCGGTGACGTCTCCATCACTCTGGCCGTAGAGGCCCTTCAAGGTGAATCCCAGGGAGTCGTCCGTCCAGCTCCGCTTCAGCGCCGCGCCACCGTTCAGGGCGTACAGATCGCTCGTCCCCGTCGAGAGCGACGCGGCCAGATTCACGCTCCCTGCCCAGCCCTGTTTGGAGACGTCCTCCTCCGGGACATCGTGCGCCGTCGCGACGGCGGAGAGTACCAGTCCCGCGACTAGCAGCATGGCGCGGATCCATCCGTATGCGGTCTTCATCTTTTCCTCTTGGACCGAGTTCGCTCGACCGCAAGATACCAATCTGCGGCCCTGCCTTTCGCGACCGGCCCGCCGCCCGATGTGCGAGACTACCTGTCCCCAAGCGAAGGAGACCCCCGATGACACGTTTTCGAGCAGCGATTCCCTGCGTCGCCGCGGCAGCTGCCGTAATCGTGGCCGTCGGCTGCGGCGACGGCGGGCGCGAAGCGCAGCTCCAGGCCGCCAGCCAGGCGGTCGAGGAAGCTCGGGAGGAGGTGGATGCGGCCGCCATCACCGTGCAGGAGAAGAGCGACGCTGCCCAGCTCGCCCACGACCAGCTGGGTGCCGCGGAGCAGGAGCTGGCCGAAGCCCAGCGGCGCCTGGCCGAGGCCGAGGGGATCGTCGCCGGGCTCTCCACCGACGACCTGCTCTTCCGCACCGTGCAGCGCCGCCTGCTGGACGAGCTCGAAGAAGTGGCGATCGACGCCAGCGTGGACCGCGCGGTGGTGACCCTGCGCGGCCGGGTCTCCGACCCGAGCCAGCGCGACCTCGCCGTCGACATCGCCCGCCAGACTCCCGGAGTCGTCTCCGTCCAGGACCGGATCGTGACACCCACCCCGGACGTGGCCGCAGAGGAGTAGCTACTTGGACTCGACCGCGTTGCGGCGAATCACCTCGGAGTAGAACTCTGCAGAGACCTTCGGGATGCGCTTCTGGGTCTCGAAGTCGGTGTAGATGATACCGAAGCGGCGGCTGGTGCCGAGGGCCCACTCGAAGTTGTCGAGCAGGGACCAGACGTAGTAGCCACGCACGTCGGCGCCGATCTCTACCGCGCGGGCGAGTCCCACGAGGAAGCCGCGGAGCAGCTCGCGCCGCGCCGTGTCCTCGACAACGCCGTCCACGGGCCCGGTGTTGTCGCACACCCCGTTCTCGGTGACGTAGATGACCGGCCGCTCGTACTCCTCGCTGACCCAGGTGACGAAGTCGCCCAGGGCGTGGGGCGCCGCTTTGTAGCCCATGTCGGTGAGGGGCAGGGTGGGCTCGGCAGCGCGGTAGCCGACGCCCCGGGCCGGGTCGGCCTCGATCCGGGACCGCGAGTAGAGGTTGACGCCCAGGAAGTCGGTGGGCTCGGAGATCACGTCGAGGTCGCCGTCCTCCACCGGGAACGGCGCGTTCTTCGACTCGTAGTAGCGAACCACCGACGCCGGGTAACCGCGGCCGAAGACCGGTCCGTGGAACAGCCGGGTGTCGAAGTCGCGGGCGAGCTCGGCCGCCTGCAGCGATTCCTCGCCGCCGTCGGCGGGCTCGTAGCTGGTGTTGGCGTTGGTGATCCCGATCTGGCCCCGGCCCGTGGCGCGCAGGGCCATCACCGCGAGGCCGTGGGAGAGGTGCAGGTGGTGCACGACTCGCGCAGTGATGCCGAGATCGCGAATGCCCGGTGCGAGCACGCCCACCCGGTGGCCCATCATGGCCGTGACGATGGGCTCGTTGTGGGTGATCCAGCGCGAGACGCGATCGCCCAGGCGTTCGAAGACGAGCTTCGCGTACTCGGCGAACCAGCCGGCCGTGTCGCGAAGTGCCCAGCCGCCCAGATCCTGGAGGGACTGGGGCAGGTCCCAGTGGTAGAGCGTCACGCACGGGCGGATCTGTCTCTCGAGGAGCGCGTCGATCAGGCGGTCGTAGAAGTCGAGTCCCGCCTCGTTGGGGGTGCCGCGTCCGCGGGGCAGGATCCGCGGCCAGGAGAGGGAGAGCCGGTAGGTCTGGAGTCCCAGCTCGGCCATCAGCGCCACGTCGTCCCGGTAGCGGTGGTAGTGGTCGCAGGCGACGTCGGCGTTCTCGCCAGTGACGATCCGGCCGGGCTGGCGACAGAAGACGTCCCAGATGGACAGGCCCTTGCCGTCCTCGAGGGCGCCGCCCTCGATCTGGTAGGCGGCGGTGGCGGCTCCCCACTCGAACCCGTCGGGGAAGGAGACCCAGCTCACCGCGGGCCCTCGCCGCCCACACCCTCGCCGAAGAGGTCGAAGGCCTCGCGCGTCCGCCGGCGAAGCGGCTCGTCGCACAGGAAGTCGATGGCGGTCATGGCCAGGGCCTTGGCGCCATCGAGGGCCGCCGCGTCCCCCTGCTCCGAGCCCGCGTACTCCGCGAACTCGGCGTTGTGGATCGTGACGTGGGGCGGCGCCGCGGCCAGCATCGGGTGGATCGAGGGGACCCGGTGGCTGACGTTGCCCATGTCGGTGCTGCCGACGACACTGGCGGGCACCTTCTCGATCGGGAAGAAGCTGCGGCCCAGGGCTTCGGCGTTCTTCTGGAAGCAGCTCTCGAGGGGCTCGTTGGGGCGCAGGTCCAGGTAGTCCACCTCTCCCCACAGGAGCTCGACCTGCGCGCCGGTCGCCTGGGCGCCCGCGCGCAGACAGCCGGTCACGCGTTCCTTCAGCACCTCCAGCTCGGGCGCCGTCCTGGCGCGCACGTAGAAGCGTCCGGCGGCGCGCTCGGGAACGACGTTGGGCGCCTGCCCACCGTTGGTGATGATCCCGTGGATGCGATCGGTCGATCGGATGTGCTGGCGGAGCGCTGCGATCGACTGGTAGGCGAGCACCAGGGCGTCGAGCGCGTTCACGCCACGCTCGGGCATCGCGGCGGCGTGGGCGGCGACGCCTCGGTAGCGGGCCTCCACCTCGGCGACGCAGATGGCGGGCATGGTGCGCAGGTTGACGCCGGCGGGATGGATCATCAGCGCCGCGTCCACGCCGTCGAGAGCACCGTGCCGGGCCATCAGCTCCTTGCCGCCGCCGCTCTCCTCGGCGGGCGTTCCCAGCAGCCGAACCCGACCGGGCAGCTCGTCCGCCACCCGATGCAGAGAGAGGACCGCGCCCAGCGCCGCGGTGGCGATCAGGTTGTGGCCGCAGGCGTGTCCGATCTCGGGGAGCGCGTCGTACTCCGCCAGCACCGCCACCCGCGTCTCGCCCGTTCCGAAGTCGGCCGCGAAGGCCGTGTCCAGGCCGTACGCGCCGCTCTCTACGGCGAGCCCCGCCTCCCGCACCGTGTCCACGAGCAGTGCGCTGGCGCGGCGCTCCTCGAACGCCAGCTCCGGGTGGGCGTGGATCTCCCGGGAGACGCGGATCAGGTCATCCTTCATCGCGTCCACAGCCGAGCAGACTGCGCGTTTCAGCTCGTCGGCCGTCACTGGAGTCCTCCCTGCTGCAGGCCCCGTTGGGGACTGCGGGGTCAGTCTACCCCTGGTGTGCCGCCCCGTTGTAGAATTCCGGCGCCAGCTGAGGAGCCGATCATGCGCGCGATCGTCGTCGAGAAATGGACCGAGCCCGGGAACCTGCGAGTCGCCGAGGTGCCCGAGCCCGAGCTCCAGCCTGGGACGCTCAAGCTCGACGTGCGAGCGGCGGGCTGCAACTTCTTCGACATCCTGATCACCCAGGGTCAGTACCAGCTGAAGCCCCCCTTTCCGTTCACGCCGGGCGCCGAGGTCGCCGGCGTGGTGAGCGAGGTGGGTGCTGGCGTGGAGGGATTCGAGCTGGGCGACCGGGTGTTCGCGTCCGCGGGTCTCGGAGGCTTCGCCGAGTGTGCCGTGGTGCCGGCGGCGGCCTCCTATCTTCTGCCCGACGACATGCCGTTCGAGGACGGCGCGGCGCTCCCCATCATCTATCCCACCTCGTATGCCGGGCTCGTCCTCCGCGCCGACCTGCAGGCCGAGGAGAACCTGCTCGTGCACGCGGCGGCCGGGGGCGTGGGGATCGCCGCGGTGCAGATCGGCAAGGCGCTCGGCGCGCGGGTCCTGGCCACTGCCGGCGGCGCCGACAAGCTCGATGTGGCGCGGCGCGCCGGCGCAGACGTCCTGATCGATTACCGCGACCAGGACTTCGTCGCTCGCGTGAAGGAGGAGACGGACGGGCGCGGCGCCGACGTGATCTACGACTCGGTGGGCGGCGACGTCTTCGACAAGTCGCTCAAGTGCATCGCCTGGAACGGGCGGCTGCTGGTGATCGGCTTCGCGGGCGGTCGGATTCCCGAGGTGAAGGCCAACCGCATCCTGCTGAAGAACATCTCGCTGATGGGGCTGCACTGGGGCGCCTACGCGCTGAACGAGCCCGAACGCATCCCCGAGACCTTCGCGGCGCTCTT
>JAPUKG010000451.1 GCA_027295775.1 Pseudomonadota bacterium | reverse complement strand
CTCGCGTCCCTCGAGATCTGTCGGGACGCGGGTGTACCGATGGGCTTCGGCACCGATCTCCTGGGCGAGACCCACGAGCAGCAGAGCCGCGAGTTCCGCATCCGCGCCGAGGTCCTGTCCCCGGCCGAAATCCTGCGCTCCGCCACCCTGGTCAATGCCGAGATCCTCGGCAAGAGTGGAGAGCTCGGCGTCGTCGCCCCGGGCGCCCGCGCCGACCTGCTGGTTGTCGACGGCAACCCCCTGGACGATCTCTCGCTGCTCGAGGACCAGGGCAAGCACCTGGACCTCATCATGAAGGGCGGCGAGCTGGTGACGAACCGAGCCTGACCGGGGACTCGCCCGCTAGCCCCGCCGGGCTAGCCCTTCTTCATCTGCAGGCGCGTGGCGACGGCGCTGGCGTCTTCGGCTTCGGGGATCAGGCCCTTCTGCATGAGCAGGCGGGACAGGTTGGTGTGGCTCAGGGGATCGTCGGGCTCGAGCTCGACGAGCTTCTTGGCCGCATCGATGCCGCCCTCGAGATCGCCGTTCTGGGCGAGGGCCATGGACAGGCCGTTCCAGGCGATGGACAGCGCGCCGTCGATCTCGATCGCCTGGCGGTAGAGGGTGATGGCATCGTCGAGCTCGCTCTTGGCGAAATGGGCGAAGCCGCGCTTGTAGAGCTCCCGGGCCTCCGACATGGAGGCAGTATACTTCGCTCCCCATGGAGAGCCGGTCCCTGCACGTCGATGAGCGCGAAGCCCTACTCGAGCTCCTCGATGGCTGGGAGCTCGCGGACGGCTGGCGCGGGCGTGACTTCTTCCGCCGCTACATCGAGATCGATCCCAGCTACGAGGACCGAAACGTGTGGGTGGCCGTCGAGGACGGCGCGCTGGTCTCCTGCGTGCAGATCTTCCCGCGCCAACTCCGGCTCCTCGGTCACGCCGTCCCCACCGGCGGGATCGGCAGCGTCTTCACCCGCGCCGACAAGCGGGGGGCCGGCGTCGCGGGCGAGGTGCTCGACCGCGCAGTGGAAGCCATGAAGGCGCGCGGCATGGAGCTGGCGATCCTGTTCGGTCGGCCGGTGGGCCTGTACAAGAACCACGGCTGGGGGTCCTGGAAGTGCCAGCGCACAGTGCTGCGGCTCGCGGACCCGACCGCCGTCCCGCCCCGGATCGGGGACGTGGAGATCGCGCCCTTCGACTGGGAGCGAGACTTCGAGGCCGTTCGCGCGATCCACTCGGTCTACTCGGCGCCGCGGAACGGCACCGTGGTCCGTGACGCCGCACACTGGGCGGCGAGCTTCCGCCTCTCGGGGAATCCGGCCGAGGAGTTCGTGGTGGCGCGGCGCGAGGGGAAGCCCGTGGCCTACGCGCGCGCCACGCTGCTCTTCGAAGTCTTCATGGTGACGGAGCTCGGGCGTCTGGAGGATGCGGCCGAGCCCCTGGCCGAGCTGATCCTTGCGCTGCTCTCGCCGCGGGACCCGGATCCGCTGGCGCCGCCCGGAAAGACGTCGCGCGAGCTGCGCTCGTTCGCCGTGCTGCCCGCCTTCGACGACATCCCGCTGACGGTCGCCATCGAGGGGCGGCGGGTGTCGACCCACCCCGTGGACGATCCCGCGAACATGTTGCTCTGTCTCTCCGCGCCCGCGCTGGCCGAGCGCCTGGACGTCTCGCTCCTGCCGGGAGAGACCGGGGAGGAGATCCTGCGCAGGCTGCTGCCCGAGCAGAGCCTGGTCTTCTGGCCGGCGGACCGCTTCTAGCATGCGCAGTCGCCTGCGCGCGATCCTGTTCGCCGACCTCATGCGCACCCTCTCGGTGCTGCTCGGGCTGACCCAGTTCCTGATCGGGCACTGGGTCGTCGTGGTGCTGGCGGGCCGGGAGGGGCCCGGGCTGCTTCTGGGCAGCGGGCTCGCCGCGCTCCTGGTCGCCCTGAACCTCTGGGCCAGGCTCGCGATGCGGAGCGCGCGCCAGCAGCGGGGCTGGCCCCGCCGCTTCGCCAACGCCTACAGGACCGGCGGTCTGGCTACCCTGTTACTGGGCGTCTGTGTCGCCTTCTCGTGGATCGGCCTGCTGCCGCTGGCCGCGCTGCTGGCCTCGCTGGGGGTCGACCGGGAGCTCGCCTTCGAGCTGTTCCGGACGGGCAGCGTGCTCGTGGTCGGGGCCCTATTCGCCATGGTCGTCTGGGGCTTCACCGGTGGGCAGGCCCGCATCGAGTGCACGCGCATCCGCGTGGCGATCCCCGGCATGGCGGCCGTCCACCGCGGACTGCGCATCGTCCAGCTGAGCGACTTCCACATCGGGAACGGTCTCGAAGGCGAGCGACTGGACCGGCTGGTCCGGCAGGTGAACGACCTCGACGCCGATCTGCTCGCCCTTACCGGCGATCTCTTCGACTTCGATCCCACTTTCGTCGAAGCCGGCGCCCGCAGCCTGAGCGCGCTGCGCGCGCGTCTCGGCGTCTTCGCCGTGCTCGGCAACCACGACACGTACACCGGCACCGAGACCGTGACCGCGGCCCTCGCCTCCCACGCGCCCGGGATCCGCCTGCTGCGCGGCGAGGTTGTCCGCCTGCCGCTGGACCCACCCCTGTACGTGGCGGGCGTCGACGACCCGGGCCGCGGCCAGAACTGGACGAAGCGCAACATCCACATCGAGGAGCTGGAGGCGCTCGGCCGCGATCTGCCCGAGGACGGGCCCGTGCTCCTGCTCGTGCATCGCCCGGAAGCATTTCCCCAGGCGGCGCGGCTGGGTTTTCCGCTGGTCCTGGCCGGTCACACGCACGGCGGCCAGATCGCGCTGCCCACGCCGGGCGGCCGCTTCAACCTGGCCCGGATCGTCACGCCGTTCCACCGCGGTCTCTACCGCGAGAACGGCTCCGTGCTCTACGTGAACCGTGGCATCGGCGTGGCCGGTCCCGCCATGCGCTTCAACTGCGCCCGTGAGATCGCGACGATTGAGCTAGCCTGACTCGGATGCCGGACTCGTCGAGCCCGCGGTCACCGCTGCTTCGCTGGCTCGGGCTGGCGGTGACCGCGATCGCCGCCGCCGCTCTCGGCTGGCTGCTCTGGAACCCCTACGCCGCCACCGAGCAGCGCTTCGACCGCGGGCGCAATGGCCTGTGGGTCGGCCATCAGTGGTACACCGGCCAGAACGTGCGGAGCGGCGAGCCGGTGAGCGACGCCGAGCGGAGCCGCCTGGTGCGCCGGCTCGGCGATCAGCGGGTTCGCTACGTGTACCTGCACGTGGGACCGGTCCTGCCCGGCGGCACCACCGAGGACCGGGCGGCGCCCTTCTTCCACGAGCTCCGGCGGCGCACACCGGATACGAAGTACCTGGCCTGGCTCGGGGGCATCGCCGCGCGGCTTCCCGTCGACGATCCCGACTGGCGCGGCGCCGTCGTCGAGACGGTGGCGCGCCTGCGAGAGGAGGGCTTCGCGGGCGTGCACCTCAACGTCGAGCCGCTCGAGGACTACCACCCGGGCTACCTGGAGCTGCTCGCCCAGGTCCGCTCTCGGCTCGGCGACGACTTCCTGATCAGCCACGCCACGCGGCACGCGGGTCCGTTCGGGGTCTCCCTGGGGCCGCTCCAGTCCCAGGTCTGGTCCGAGGGATTCTATCGCGACACCATGCAGATCGCGGACCAGACCGTGCTCATGGCGTACGACACCCAGATGGACGTGGCCAAGCACTACGTGGGATTCGTGAAGCACCAGACGGAGCTCCTGGTGCGCTGGGCCTGCGAGCAGCCCAGGCACCAGGTGCTGATCGGAATCCCGTCCTACGAGGACGTTCCCCGCTACTCGAACCCCGAGGTCGAGAACATCCGCAACGCCGTGGAGGGCGTGCGCGCTGCGCTGGAGGAGGCGGGATCCGGTGCGGAGTGCTTCGAAGGAGTCGCCGTCTACGCGGACTGGGTCACGGACGAAGGCGAGTGGCAGGACTACCGCCGGCTGTGGCTCGACGGCGCCGACGGCTCGTAGCTCGGCTGGCGCTCGCGCCGCATCAGCCGCCGAGGCGGCGGAACACCTCGTCCGGCGAGTCCGGCGAAGGCTCGGCGTCGGACGCCACCGACTCCACGCCCTGGGCGAGCGCCGCGCACACCGCCGCGTGCTCTTCGACGCCGCGGGAGTCCAGCTCGGACGGCAGCACCTTCTCGAGCACGACCTTCATCTGCTCCGTCGTCACCGTGCCCGGCTCGAGCCCGGCCTGCTTGAGTGAGAGGCGAACGGTACCCCGGGCCTCGAGGCGATCCAGGGAGGTGCGCTGCTCGAGCTCGTTACAGACCCACTCGAAGGTTGCCGAGTCAGCCACGGGTACCGCTCCGCGTCCCTGGGATGGCCCGCTCCTGCGAGGTCGCCCAGGGGACCGTCTTCCGGGCTCCTTATCGACGCATCCACCTGCATCTTGACTGGGGACGGAGGATTCCGAGCTGACTGGGCTGAGACTGCGTCAGACGACGTCCCCGACCTCGACGGTGCCCGTCTCCAGGTCCTCCATGGACTCGAGGATGCTCGTGTCCTCGTAGAGGGGAATGCCCTCGGCCTGGAAGAGCTCGCGGGTCCGGTCGGTGACGGCGC
>JAPUKG010000450.1 GCA_027295775.1 Pseudomonadota bacterium | reverse complement strand
GTTCACCGACTGGCTCGTCTTCAACTCGGAGCTCGAGTTCGAGCACGCGGGCACGGGTGGCGGCGGATCCGTCTCGCTCGAGTTCCTCACCCTCGACTTCCTCTTCGACCCGCGGGTCAGCGCCCGGGCTGGTCTCCTGCTGCTGCCCATGGGTCTCGTCAACGAGATCCACGAGCCCACCTTCTTCTTCGGGAACGAGCGGCCCGAGGTCGAGCGGCGCATCATCCCATCGACCTGGCGCGAGAACGGCGCGGGCCTGATCGGGAAGTGGGGACCGGTCCATTACCGCGGTTATGGCGTCAACGGCCTGGACGCGTCGGGCTTCTCCGTGGACGGCTTCCGCAGCGGCCGTCAGAAAGGCAGCCGGGCCCTGGCGGAGCACTGGGCCTTCACGGGCCGGGTGGACGTGGACGTGCTGGACGGGCTCCTGCTGGGCGGCTCGGTCTACGTCGGCAACTCGGGCCAGAATCAGCTCGACGACGACACGGGGCGACCGATCCCGGATGCCCTGACCACGATCTGGGAGCTGCACGCGGTCTTCCGGCGCTGGGGCGCCACGGTCAAGGGCCTCTACGCCCAGTCCCACCTCCGGGACGCAGACGACCTCTCGATCGCGCTGGGCCTCGGAAAGCTGGAGGGTGTGGCGAGGAAGATGAACGGAGGCTATGCCGAGTTCGCCTATGAGGTGCTCCACCGGTTCTTCCCCGACGGCAACATGACCCTCGAGCCGTTCTACCGCTACGAGCGTCTCAACACCCAGAAGGAGGCCGCCTCCGGCTTCACCCGAAATCGGAACTTCGACCGGCGCTTCCACGTCGTGGGTCTTCAGCTCAAGCCGCACCCCCAGGTGGTGATCAAGCTCGACTACCGCAACATCGACTCGAGGGGCGAGCTGCCAATCCCCGACGAGGTGCAGATCGGATTTGGGTACGTCTTCTAGGGTCGCGCTACTCGTGCTCGCCCTCTGGCTGGGCCCTGCGCTGTCACCGGGGCCGGCCACGGCGAAGGTGTTTCACAGCCAGGAGTCCGCCCTGGCGCTGGCCTTTCCCGACGCGGATCGGATCACCAGCCAGACCCGCATCTTGACCGCCGCCCAGTCGGAGGCCATCCAGAAGCTCTCCCGAGCCCGGCTCGACACCGAGATCGTGCGCATCCACAGCGGCTGGCGCGGTGAGGAGCTTCTCGGCTACGCCTACATCGACGTCCACACGGTTCGCACCCAGGCGGAGGCCTTCATGGTCGTGCTCACTCCCGACGGAGCGGTCCGGTCGCTTCGCGTGCTCGCCTTCTACGAGCCCCTCGACTACCTGCCGACCGAGCGCTGGGTGCGGCAGTTCGAGGGAAAATCTGCGGCGGACTCGTTGCGCCTGGGCGGCGACGTCCACGGCATCGTGGGCGCCACCCTCTCGGCCCGCGCCGTCACCGAGAGCGTGCGCCGCGTGCTGGCCTTCTACCGGGTCCTGCTGCGGGAGCGGGACGCCCACCCGGCGCCGAGCGACCGGGCGCCGAGCGACTGACCCATGCGCTTCGTCGTCACCGGAGAGTGGAGCCGGAACCGTCTGCTCCAGACGATCGTCCTGCTGTACTGCGTGTACGTCTTTGGCCTCTGGATCACGAACGCGCTGCTCTACTTCAGCAAGATGGGCCTCACCCCGGACTCCGTGGTGAGCTACTACCTGGGCAACGAGGAGCTCTTCCGCTCTCCGCGCACCTACCAGGGGCTGCTGGAGGTCACCCACTTCCACCTGTTCGCCATGGGCATGCTGCTGCTGGTGATGACGCACCTGGTCCTCTTCATCCCGGTCTCCGGCGGACTCAAGGCCTGGCTCATCACGGTGCCCTTCGTCTCGGCGCTCCTCGATGAGGGGGCGAGCTGGCTGGTGCGCTTCGCGAGTCCCCACTTCGCTGCGCTCAAGATCGCGGGCTTCCTGCTCCTGCAGGCAAGCCTGATGGCGTTGATCGTCATCTCGATCTGGTCCGTGTTCACGGCCTCCCAGGGCGAGAACTACGTGGGCGGCGAAGACGGCGACGAGGATTGAGGGCGCTCGCCGCGCTCTCGCTCCTGTCCTGCGCCTCGGCGCCCGCGCTGCCCGCGCTGCCCGAGCTGGTGAGCGACGGGCGCTACACCATGGGCACCGTGCTCGAGATCTCGCTGGTGGCGGATGCGGCCACGGCGCAGCGGGACCTCGACGCGGCCTTCGCCCGGGTGACCGAGCTCGACGCGCTGCTCTCGCGCTACCAGCCCGAAAGCGACGTGGTGCGACTGGCGAGGCTCGCGGGCAGGGGGCCGCAGCCCGTCGATCCCGCGACCGCCGTCGCACTGCGCCAGGCGGTGGAGTATGGACGACTCACCGGCGGGAGCTTCGACGTCACCGTCGGCCCGCTGGTGGAGCTCTGGACGCGTGCGGCCGACCGAGGCGTGCCGCCCACTCCGGACGAGATCGCCTCGGCACGCGAGCGGGTGGGCGCCGACCGCCTGCGCCTCGGTCCGGGCCACCTGGTCGCGCTGCCGCGTGCGGGCATGTCCCTGGACCTGGGCGGGTTCGCCAAGGGGTTCGCCCTCGACGAGGTGGCGAGGTTGCTGCGCGCCGGGAGTGCGCTCCTGAGCTTTGGGCAGAGCAGCGTGTGGGCGCTCGGCGCGCCGCCCGGCAAGCCGGGCTGGCGACTCCTGATGCGTGCGCCCGACGGCAGCTTCGCGGGCGCCGTCACCCTGCGCGACTGCGCGTTCTCGGTCTCGTCCAGCTTCGGTCGCTCGAGCGTGATCGGTGGCCGGCGCTACGGGCACGTGGTGGACCCGCGCACCGGCCGGGCGCTCGAGCGCTCCGCCCAGGCGTCGGTCGTCGCCCCGAGCGCCGCCCTCGCCGAGGTGTTGAGCACCGCCCTCCTGATCCTCGAGCCCGATCGCGGCCTCGCCCTGGTCGAATCGCTGCCCGACGTCGAGGGGATGATCGCGGACGCGGCGGGAACCGTCGCCAGCTCGGGCTGGGAGGATGCGACCCACTTCGAACCCGCCCCCGTTTCTGCCAGAAGGCCCCTGACGCGGGTAGACTGGCACCGCTGGGGGACGCCTCCGTGATGCTCCGTCCGCTCGCGCCCATCGCTGCGACCTTCGCGGCGGCTGCGATCGCGGGTTGTGGCGAGCCGGGCTGGTCGTCGCTCCAGGGCGCCGGGAGGATGGAAGCCGACATCCGCGACATCGAGTCCACCCGCGCGAGGATGGTCGCCGATCAGATCGAGGCACGCGGCATCTCGGATCCGCGCGTGCTGGCGGCCATGCGCGCCGTCCCGCGCCACGAGTTCGTGCCCGAGCGCTGGCGCGAGTCGGCCTACCGCGACCGGCCGCTGCCCATCGGCTCGGGGCAGACGATCAGCCAGCCGTACATCGTGGCGGCCATGACCGAGCTGGCCGCCCTGCAGCCGGACTCGCGGGTACTCGAGGTGGGCACAGGCTGCGGGTACCAGGCCGCGGTGCTGCAGGAGGTGGCGGCGGAGGTCTACACCATCGAGATCGTCGAAGAGCTCGCCCGGTCTGCCGAGGAGACGCTGGCGCGGCTCGGCTACGCGGCCGTGCGCGTGCGTCACGGCGACGGCTACCGCGGCTGGCCCGAGGCGGCGCCCTTCGACGCCATCCTGGTGACGGCGGCCGCTCCCCGGGTACCGCAACCGCTCCTCGAGCAGCTCTCGCCGGGGGGCCGGCTGGTGATCCCGGTCGGCGAGGGCTTCCAGGAGCTCGAGGTCCACACCCGCACCAGCCACGGCATCGAGGTGCGACGGGTCTTCTCCGTGCGCTTCGTGCCGATGACCGGAGAGATCCGCGAACCCGCCCCGTAGGCCTAGAGCAGCATCTCCAGCGGATCCTCGACGCGGCGTTTGAAGGCGGCGAGGAACTCGGCGCCCACCGCGCCGTCGAGCGCCCGGTGGTCGGCGGAGAGGGTGCAGGTCATGCGCGTGGCCGGGACGATCTGGCCGTCGCGCACGACGGGGCGGGCTTCGCCCGCGCCCACCCCGAGGATCCCGGCCTGGGGCGGGTTCAGGATGGGGAAGACGCTCTCGACACCGTACATGCCGAGGTTCGAGACGCAGAACGTCCCCCCGCGGTACTCGTCGGGCCGGAGCCGGCCCTCCCGGGCGCGCGATGCGAGCCCGCGCAACTCGTTGGACAGGATGCGCAGGCTCTTGCGCGCGGCGTTCCTCAGAATGGGCGTGATCAGTCCGCTGTCCGTGGCGACCGCCACCGCCACGTCGACCCGCTCGAAGCGCAGGAGCCCCTCTTCGCTCCAGCCGACGTTGGCGGCGGGAACCTCCACCAGCGCCAGCGCCGCGGCCCGTACCACGAAGTCGTTGACCGAGAGGCGGGCGCCGTTCTCCTGTTCGTTCAAGCGGGCGCGTGCCGACAACAGTCCATCGATGTCGCACTCGATGCGCAGGTAGAAGTGGGGGACGGTCCGCTTGGCCTCCGAGAGCCGGGCGGCGATCGTTCGCCGCATCCGCGTGTGGGGGACGAGGGTGTAGGGCGCGTCGGGTCGCGCTTCCGGCGGGGGAGGGGCGGGGACGGCAGCCGGCGCGTGCCCCCTGAGTGGCTCCGAAAGGGCGGCCTGGATGTCGGCCTTCACCACGCGTCCGCCCGCGCCACTGCCCGCGACCTCCCGCAGGTCGAGGCCCGCCTGGTCGGCCATGCGCCGGGCGAGGGCCGTGGCTGCCACGTCGCCGGCGCCGGCCGGCGCCGGCCGGGGCGCGGGTGCTTCGGGCTCGGCCGGGGCCAGCGGGGTTGGCTCGCTCTCGG
>JAPUKG010000045.1 GCA_027295775.1 Pseudomonadota bacterium | reverse complement strand
GTCCACATCTCGCTCCACCCGGATGATCACCTCGTGCCGGATGTTCAAATTGATGGTGATGGGCTCCACGGGCGCCTCCACCTGAATCTTGGGCGTGCAGGCGGCGACCCCCAGGAGGAGCGCGGCCAGCCACGGGATCTGCGCGGAGCGATGCGACATCGGTGCGTGTCTCCTCGGCTCCTTGGACGCGGTCGCGGCGCCCCTATTCACCGGCGCGCACCCGCGCCTCGAAGGCGTCGCGGATTCCGCCCACGATGCCGAGGCCCTCGAAGACAGCGCCCAGGTGCTCGCTCAAGGTGACGGTCAGGTCCACGGGTGTGCCCAGGTCGGGGTTCTCGCCCACCAGGCGCAGGGCCACCACCAGCTCGTCGCGGAGATCGCCGTTCAGCCCCGCGGCGAGGCTCTCGTACCGGAAGTTCTCGACGATGTCGATCACGAGATCCAGAGCCGGGTCACCCCCCTTCGGCGAAACGGCCGGCTGATACCGGATCGTACCGCCCTCCGGGCCGGACGCGAGTCGACCCCCCTCGATCCACAGGTGATTGCCGCCCACGCGCACCGGAATCTCGCCCGCGAGCTTCCCGGTGCCCGTGAGGCCGTCGATCTGGAGCTGGGCGAGGAGCGCCCCCAGGTCCAGATCCACGGCCCGCAGGTCGAGCCGGGTCTCGCCGCTGGCGGCGTCGTAGTCACCGCTGCCCTCCACAGTGCCGCCGAACAGGCCGAAGCGGATCTCGTCCATGTGGAGGCCGCTCTGCGACGGCGCGAAGCGGAGGACGACGTCGCTCACCGCGACCACGCCCTCGCCGCGCTCGAAGGCGATCCGCTGCGCGAGGCCCAGACGCCGCTCGCGCGGATGGGCGTAGTGGAGGTCGCCGTCGACACCCCGCACGCGCAGGCCCTGGGCCTCGAGCGAGACCCGGTCGAGCAGGAGATCGATCTCGTAGCGGAGCTTCCCGTCGGACCAGCGGGCCCCGGCGGCCGCGCGCGCCGTGCCGCTGACGTTCTCCACCAGGTCCGCGAAGAGGGGCGACAGATCGCCGGGCTGGAGCGCGTCGGGCGCGAACTCGACCGGCTCGAGCCGCGCGGAGGCGGAGCCGGCGCTCTCCCGGAAGCGGTGGCGGGCCTCGATCTCGGCCACCAGGACGTCGCCTGGGTCGCGGAGCGTGCCCGTGAGGGCGCCCCGCTCGGTGTCCAGCTCGAACTCGCCTTCGAGCGCCAGGGGCGGCGCGTAGGCGGGATCGCGCGTGCGGATCTCCTCTACGCGGATCGTGCCCAGCGCGCTCGGGCCCGCGTCGCCCATGGCCCACTCGGCGTCGATCGCGATGCCCAAGGCGCCGGCCCGGAGCTCCGGAAGCTCGACCTCTCCATCGCGGACGCGCACGTCGTTCCCGTCGAGCTCGATCACGAGCCTCGCCTGGAGCGGGCCGAGTGGCGTCTCGACCACCACGCCGGTGAGCTCCACGGCGTCGACGCGGCGGCGCAGGAGATCCAGGACCGAGTAGCGAACCTCGGTCCGGGCGACGCGCAGACCGGCGAGGTCGGTCTGCAGGTCCGCCAGCTCCGCCCGGCGCCAGCCGACGCTCTGCACCTCGGCCCGGGCCTCGACGCCGTAGGCCCGGGCGGTGGCGGCCAGGGCCCGCTCCAGCAGCGCCGGGAGCGCCAGGCGAAAGGCGATCCCCAGCACCACGAGCACCAGCACCGCGAGCGCGGCGACGATCCAGCGACTCCGACGTTTCCGAACTGTCACGCCTGCCGATATCTTATGGGAACCGTGAGCCCTTCCGCCCCCCTGCCCCGCGCCGTCTTCTTCGATCTCGACGACACGATCCTGTCCTTCTCGGCGGGCGCCGACGAGTGCTGGGCGAGGGTGTGTGCGCGCCACGTGGGGCGGCTGCCGGGGATCGACACGCCGGCCCTGCGCGCCGCGATCGACGAGTCCCGAGACTGGTTCTGGTCCGACGACGAGCGCAGCCGCGCCGGGCGCCTCGACATGGGCAGAGCGCGCCGCCGCATCGTCGGGCGCGCCTTCGACGAGCTCGGGCTCGACGCCGAGACCGTCGCGTTGGAGCTGGCCGACCAGTTCACCCTCGAGCGCGAGGAGCGCGTACACCTCTTCCCCGGCGCGCTCGAGACGCTCGTGGCTCTGCGCGACCGGGGCGTCCCGCTGGCGCTCCTCACCAACGGGGGCGCGCGCTTCCAGCGCGCCAAGATCGACCGCTTCGAGCTGGCGTCCCACTTCGAGATCGTGCTCATCGAGGAGGAGTTCGGAGTGGGCAAGCCGGACGAGCGGGTCTTCCGCCGCGCCCTCGACCACCTGGGGGTGGCGCCCGGCGAGACCTGGATGGTGGGCGACAGCCTGCGCGCGGACATCGCCCCCGCCGTGGCCCTGGGGCTCCACTCGGTCTGGGTCGACCACCGGGACGCGGGCCTCCCGGAGGACGCCCCGGCCTCGCCCCACCGGCGCGTGGTCCGGATCTCCGAGCTGCTCGTATGATAGGCTGCGAAGCCGCGGGAGCCGCAAGGAGGGAACCCATGCCCAGCATGCACGATTTCACGATGGCGTCGATCACCGGGGATGACGTCGCCCTCTCCGAGTACGAAGGTCGGGTCTGCCTGGTCGTCAACCTCGCCAGTCAGTGAGGCCTCACCGGCCAGTACGCAAGTCTGCGTACCCTTCACGAGAGTCACAAGGACCGGGGATTCAGCGTCCTCGGCTTTCCCTGCAATCAGTTCGGGTCCCAGGAGCCGGGTAGCAACGAGGAGATCCTCGAGTTCGCCCGCTCCCAGTACGACGCCCAGTTTCCGATGTTCGCCAAGATCGAGGTGAACGGGGACGCTGCCTGCGAGCTCTACCAGTTCCTGAAGGCGGGCAACCCCGACGAAGAGGGCAACGAGGACATCGGCTGGAACTTCACCAAGTTCCTGGTCGGCGTGGATGGGCAGGTGCTGGCGCGCTACGGCCCGAAGGCCGCGCCCGAGGAGATCGAGCCGGCGCTCGCCGACCACCTCTGATCGGGGCAGGTCGGGGTCAATCGATCCGGCGCATGACGGGCTCGCGCTTGCGCGGCCCGGCCGGCCGCTCGCAGTCCGCCGACGCGTAGTGGACCGAGATCGCCCGGCGGAAGCCGTCGCTGCGGTTGCGGCCGCTGCCGTGGAGCAGGAGCGGGTGGAACAGGAGCGTGTCGCCGGGCTCCATCTCCACATGCACCCGGGCGTCGAGCTCGACGTCCTCGGCCGCGAAGAAGCCGTAGTTGACCGACTCCCAGTCCGGCGGATCCCCGTGGCGACGGAGCGGCCCCCGGTGGCTTCCCGGGATCACCGCGAGGCAGCCGTTCTCCCGGGTGCACGGGGAGATCGCCGTCCAGGTCGCGACGATCTTCTCCGCCGGGCGGAACGTGAAGTAGCGGAGGTCCTGGTGGAGGGGGTGGCGGCCGTCGACCCCGGGCGGCTTGTTGAAGAGGTTCGTGGAGATGGTCATCACGCTGGGACCGATCAGCGCGCGCACGGCCGCGAGGAGCCGCTCGTCCCGGGCGTACGCGAACAGGACCGGGTCCTCCTCGAAGCTCAGGAGCTTGTTGACTCCGTGGACGGGCGTCGCCGGGGTCACCTCCCCGCGGACCACCATGACGTCGCGCATGACGACGCAGCCGGCGGGTGCGGGCTCGCGGCCGGAGGCGATCTCGAGGAAGCGGGCCTCCAGGGGCGCGAGCACGCCCGGGTCGACGAGGCCCCGCAGCAACGCGAAGCCGTGCTCCCAGTAGTGGTCGCGGTCAGCGGCCCTGAGCATCCGCCAAGGATATCCCCGGATCGGCGCGCGTGAGGGCTGCCTATAATTGACTGACCTAGTCAGTTAAGTATAATTCCCCCAGTACGGAGACCGGCTAGGAGGCCAGGAGAAATGCTCGTGAGACTCGCGACTCGAACCGGACTGCTCGCCTTGCTGCTGAGCCTCAGCACCGGCTGCACCTCCCTGGAGAAGGTGGACCTGGGCCGAGTGCTGACCTCGGGTCGGGACGGCTGGCAGCACCCGGAGAAGGTGATCGAGGCGCTCGAGCTCGCGCCGGGCGACCGAGTGGCCGAGATCGGGGCGGGCGACGGCTACTGGCTGCCCTGGCTCTCGGATGCCGTCGGCCCGGACGGTGTGGTCTACGCCGTCGAGGTGGACGACGAGCTGGTCGCCGCCCTGAACGAGCGCGTGGCGGACGAGGAGCTCGGCAACGTCGTGGTGGTGCGCGGTCAGTTCGCCGATCCCGAGCTTCCGGACGGAGAGATCGATCTCGCCATGACCTGTCTCACGTACCACCACATCGACGACCGGGCCCGCTACTTCGAGCGCCTCCGGGTCGATCTCAGCGAGCGCGGTCGGGTCGCCCACCTGGACGACCGCCCGGGCACCGGGGCGCCCTTCCGCTGGTTCCAGAGCAAAGATCACTGGAGCGAGCCCGAGGCGATCGTGGGGGAGATGCGCGAGGCCGGATACCGCCGGGTGGCCAGCTTCGACCTGTTGCCGGCCCAGAGCTTCCAGGTCTTCGCGCCGGTGCAGGGCGATGTCGCGGCCAGCGACCCGGTCGAGGGACACTAGTGGCCAGACGGATTCCGGAGCACCGCTTCGAAGACCTGGTGAACGCCGCCACCGAGGTGTTCATCGCCCGCGGCTACCGCCTTACCCAGATGTCCGACGTGGCCGAGGCGGTGGGTGTGGCCAAGGGGACGCTCTACGGCTACGTCGAGGGCAAGGAGGCGCTCTTCGCCCTGTGCCTGCGCAACGCCGATCGCCGCCGGCCGATCGTGCGGCCGGAGACGTTGCCCGTGCCCAACCCCCGGCCGGGCGAGCTGGCGGCGTGGGTGAAGCAGCGCCTGGCGGACGAGTCCGTGACGCCGCTCCTCGATGCGGCGCTGGCGATCGAGCGCAATGACGACCCGCGCCGCGAGCTCACCGAGGTGGTGCGCGAATTCTACCTGGCCAACTCGCGCAACCACCGGACCATCAAGCTGGTCGACCGCTGCGCGGCCGAGCACCCGGAGGTGGGCGAGATCTGGCAGACCGGCGCGCGCGAGGCAACGCGGGCCGCCTTCGCCCGCTACATCGAAATGCGGGTCCGGGCCGGCCAGTTCCGTCCGGTGCAGAGTGCCCAGCTGGCCGCCCGCTTCCTCATCGAGGTGGTGGCGACCTGGGCCATCCACATCCACTGGGACCGCTTCCCCGAGCGATTCGACCCCGTCGAGGCCCGGGAGAACGCCATCGAGTTCGTGGTCCGGGGCCTGGTCGCCTGAGCTTGCCGTCGATTCGAGGAGTACGGGGCGAATCCAGCTCGGAGGGACTACGCCTGGCCGCGGGCGGCTTTGAGCGCCGCGTCGACGTTGCCCTGGCTCTCCTCGAGCAGCGCTCGGGCGCGCTCCTCGTCCACGTCGGCCAGCGTCATCACGATCCGCTGCGCCCGGCTGCGCAGCTTCTGCGACACCGCCGTCAAGTTGGTCATGAGGTTTCCCTCGACCCGCCCGAGCTGAACCATCACGGTGGTGGACAGCAGGTGGAGCACCATCTTCTGCGCCAGTCCACCCTTCATGCGGGTGGAGCCGGCGATCACCTCGGGGCCCACCTCCGGCACGATCGGGATCTCCGCGGCCTCGGCCAGCGGAGAGCCGGGATCACAGGTGATACAGATGCTGCGCGCGTGGGCCTCGTGCGCGGCCTGCACCGCGCCCAGGGCGAAGGGCGTCCGGCCGCTGGCGGACAGAGCCACCACCGCGTCGCCCATGCCCAGACCGCGCTCGCGCAGCTCCCAGGCCGCGGCCTCCGCGTTGTCCTCGGCGCCCTCCACGGCCTCGCGCAGCGCCCGCTCGCCTCCCGCGATCAAACCCTGCACGCACTGGGCGGGCATGCCGAAGGTCGGGGGGATCTCGGCGGCGTCGAGCACGCCCATCCGGCCGCTCGTGCCGGCGCCCACGTTGAACCAGCGACCGCCGCCGCCGACGGCGCACACGAGCGCGTCCACGGCCTGAGCGACCTGGGGCAGTACGCGTCCCACGGCCGCGAGCGCCTCGGCGTCCTCGGCGTGGATCTGATCCAGGACCTCTTCGACCGAGAGCTTGTCGAGATCCCGCGTCGCCCCGTGCACCGCCTCGGTCGGCAGCTCCTCCGGGGCCGGCTCCTGGGTCTTCTCTCGCACGATGGCTCGTTTCGGCCGGTCGCCGCCGAAAGCTGAAGCCCGGACACCCCTGATAGAATCGGCACATGGGCTTCCGCGTCGTGCAGAAGACGCTCGAACGGCTGGAGTGGACGCAGATCGTGGCGCGTCTGTCCGATCACTGTCGGACACCCCAGGCGCACGCCCGGCTCCTGCCGGAGTCGGAGGGTGGGACGCTCGTGGCGCTCTTCGAGGACGGGATGCTCGGTGTGCGGGAGCGGCTGGCCGAGACCAGCGAGGCCCGTGCGCTGCTCGCCGAGGAGCGCTTCCCGCCCCTGGGCGGTCTCGTGGATCTGGAGGGCGCGTTCCAGCGCGCGGCCAAGGGCGGCGCGCTGACGCCGCACCAGCTCCTCGACGTCGGCGCTGCTCTCTCGGCGCTTCGCGCGACCAGTGGCTTCCTGCGCCGCGAGGCCGAGAACGCACCGCGCCTGGCGGCGCTGGGCGAGGGGATCGAGAGCCAGCCCGAGCTGGCTGCGGCGATCGACGAGTGCATCGACTCCGCCGGGGAGGTGCGCGACCGGGCTTCCCCTGCGCTGCGCGACGCCCGGGGCGACACCAGCCGCCTCTCGGGCGAGCTCCAGCGCCGCCTGGCGCGCTACCTGCAGAATCCCGACGTCGCTGGGGCCCTGAGCGACGACTACTACACCGTCCGCAACGACCGCTACGTGCTGCCGGTGCGCGCCGACGCTCGGAACAAGGTACGGGGCATCGTGCACGACGCGTCCGGCTCCGGCACCACGCTCTTCATCGAGCCCGAGGGCGTGGTCGAGCTGAACAACCAGCTGAAGCAGGCCGAGCTCACCGCGGTGCGTGAGGTGCAGCGGGTGCTGCTGGACCTGTCTGCGCGCGTGGCGATCCAGGAGGACGCACTCCGCGCAGGCCTCGACACGCTGGCCGACGTCGACCTCGCCTTCGCCCGCGGACACCTCTCCATCGAGATGGACGCGGTCGAGCCGCGCGTGGAGCGCGAGGGCGTCTTCGACCTCCCGCAGCTCCGGCACCCGCTGATCGCCAGCGACCAGGCGGTGCCCAACGACCTGCGCCTGGGAGAAGACTTCACCGTGATGGTGATCTCCGGCCCGAACGGTGGCGGCAAGACCGTGGCCATGAAGGCGGTGGCGCTGGCGGCCCTCTGCGTGCGGGCGGGCCTTCACGTGGCGGCGGCGCCGGGCGCCCGGGTGGACCTGGTCGACGCGATCCTGGCCGACATCGGGGACGACCAGGACATCCGCGAGAGCCTCTCGACCTTCTCGGCGCACATGGCCAACGTGGCGCGCATCGTCGGCCAGGCCGGCGAGCACACCCTGGTGGTGCTGGACGAGGTGGGCGTCGGCACCGACCCCGGAGAGGGCGCCGCGCTGGCCCAGTCCGTGCTCGAGACCCTGGCCGAGAGCGGCGCCCGGGTGATCGCCACCACCCACTACAACCTGCTGAAGGAGATGGCGGCGGTCGACCTCCGCTTCCGCAACGCCAGCGTCGAGTTCGATCCCGACACCCTGGCGCCGACCTACCGCCTGCACATGGGGGAACCGGGGGTGTCCTCCGCCACCGCCGTGGCGGCGCGCATGGGCATGCCGTCCACCGTTCTGGAGCGCGCGAACGCGCTCCTCGAGCGGGAGGACCGCAGGCTTGACCGCATGCTGAGCGAGCTGGCGACGAGCCGCGCGGCGCTGGAGCGCGAGCAGCGCGAGACCATTGCGCTTCGGGCCGAGAGCGAGGCCACCCGCAACGAGTACCGCGCGAAGCTGCAGCGACTCCAGGAGCGGCGGGACAAGCTCTTCCACGAGATGCGCGACGGCCTGGACCGCGCCTTCTCGGACGCCCACGAGCAGGTGGCGACGGTCATCCGCGAGCTCCAGCGGGGCGGCAGCGCCCAGGACGCCGCGCGCGCGCGCACGCGCCTCCAGTCACTGGCGCAGAAGGCGCGCGAGGCGGAGGTCGAGACGGGGGTGAAGCCCCGGGACGAGGAGCGCCACGACGCCGTCGACTGGCCGCGCGCCCGGCCCGGCGATCCGGTGCGCGTGCCCGGCGGTCGCACGGGAACCCTCGAGACCCTGCCGGACCGGCGCGGACGGGTGGCGGTGAAGGTAGGGGGCGCACGGCTGGTGGTCTCGGCGGATCGCGTGGGCGCGGTGGCGCCGGCCGCCTCGGCGCCGGAGCGGTCGGCGGCGCAGGGGCCGAGCTCGAGCCCGAGCGGTAGGGCTCCCCTCGGCGGCGGTCAGCTTCGCTGCGATCTGCGCGGGCAGCGCGTCGAGGAAGCCCTCGAGTTGCTGGCCGAGGCCCTGGACCGCGCCAGTCGCGAGTCGCGCGACGACGTCCTCTTCATCCACGGCTACGGGACCGGCGCCCTGCGCAAGGCAGTGCGCGATGAGCTGCAGCGCTCTCCCTATGTGGCCGACGCGCGCCCGGGCGAGTCGGAGCAGGGCGGCGACGGTGTCACCATCGCCACTCTGCGCAGCTAGCGGGCTGCGGAAGAGCCCTTCCTGTCGCCAGGCACGGCCATGCTGCCGAGGACTGCGAAGCAGAGCGCGACGGCGACCGCGGAGACCACGGTGAAGTGGACGTCGGCGCGCAGCATCGACGCGCCCTCCGCGAGCCAGGCCAGGCACGCGAGGAGCAGCCAGACCGCGATCCACGGTCGGCGCGTGGCGAGGAGCATCCCCAGCACGACGAACCGGAGATAGTGGTGGGAGGGAGCGGCGAGGATCGGGATCAGCGCGAAGGCGGCTGCCGAAGCCTCCCACGGCTGCGCGTGACCCAGGCCCCGCCAGAACAGGAACAGCGCCAGGACGGCGGCCGCGAGCCGCAGCGAACCGGTCCACGAGGGGTCGATGCGGAACGCGTCGGTCTCGCGGGCGGCGGACGGGCGCCACTGATCCGACGTGCCATCCACCCGCCAGAGGAGCGGCTGAACGCCGGTCCGGTTGATGGGAGCGACATCTCCGAGGAACGTGGACAGGTTCCGTTGGAAGCCCTGGTAGGCGTTCCACCCGCCGCCCGGGATGGCGAGACTTCCGCCGATCAGAACGACGGTTGCTGCGATCGCGCCGGCTGCGAAGCGGCGGGCGCGGGGAGACAGCGCTCTCGGTCGGCGGGCCTCGCGCAGCGCGTGAAGGGCGTAGCCGGCGAGGAAGACGGCCGGGAAGACCCGGGTCAGGGCGGCCAGCGCGAGCACACCCCCCGCCACGGCGTCCCAACCGCGCCGCAGGCAGCAGACTCCGATCACGGCCGCCGCGAACCAGATCTCGCGCAGGAAGGCGTACCCGATCCAGCGAGAGTCCCAGAGGAATCCCGTCCCCCAGGCGACCGCGAACAGACACAGGGCTTCGAGCCCGAACGCCCAACCCACCGCGCCGAAGGACGCCAGTAGGAGCAGAATGTCGATCCGGGCGAGGAGCCAGAGTGATTCGGGCGCGGTGAATCGGGCGAGGGGCGTCGCCAGGAAGGTCCACACCGGGGATGGGTTGAAGCCGTGATCGCCGAGGGCTCGCCCCCAGCGGTACGGTCCCATGTAGGTGTCGAACCACTCGATGTCCCGGGTGAACTCCTGCCAGCGATCGCTGGAGAAGCGATCCGGGCAGACGCGGACGCCCCGGACGGCGACCTCCGCAGTCGGACGAACCTGCATGGTGTGCAGGTCCCGGACGTGGGGAAGACCCGCGGCCCACCAGAAGCGCTGCTGAGCCGCCACGGCGAGGGTGCACTCGTAGATGCCTCCATAGCCGAGCTCCGCGAAGTACTTCCCGCCGATGTAGTAGTGATAGAGCTCCTTCAGGTGCATCTTCCTGGGATCGCGGTCGAAGAGCTCGGACCCGTAGTAGGAGGTGAGCGACGCGAGAGCCAGGGCAACCAGGACGACCTTCCTGGCGATCCCCGCTCGCTGCGACGGTCGCCGGGAGGCCATGCGCTGAGCCACCAGGGCGAGCGCGCACAGGACGATTGCGGCCTGCCACAGGGCCCGACGGGACCGGCCCCGTGCACTGATCGCCTCGCGCTTCGCGGCCTTTTTCTTCAGGGCCTCCATGCGCGCCTCTGGTTTCGGCGCGAGCGGACCCTGGGTCCAGAACGGATAGACCGGCTCCGCGGACTGAGACACCCCGGGCTCGCTCGCCCGTTCCCCCGGTTGGCTGGCGTGAACGGCTGGCGCACCGGCGAGGAGCAGGAACAGGGCGAGCGCACCGGCAACTCGCGCGACGGGGGTCACGGTCATCAGGAGCTTCGCGACGAGACGCGGCCGCCTCGTCGTCAAGAGGCGTCCCCCAGATCCTCGGCGAGTGCCTCGGCCGCGCGCAGGCCGGAGACGAGGGCGTCTTCGGGGCGGGGACCGATCAGGTGGTCGCCGGCGAAGTAGAGGCGCCGGCCGCTGCGGCGCAGGTCTCGCTGCACGCGCTGGAAGCGATCCAGTCGGCGGTATGCGCCGACCTCGAAGCGCGGCACGACGATGCGTTCGAGGTGGGTGAACAGGATCCCGCGGCCGAGCCGGGGCTCGAGGCGCTCGAGCTCGCCGCAGAGCGCCTTGATGACCACGTCGTCGGGTGCCGCCTCATGGGCGCGGGCGAAGCCGGCCGCGGCCGCCGCGGTGACCAGACCGCGACCCGCAGGGGCACGCCCTCCCGTCGCGCCGGGCTCTTCCAGCCAGGTCTCGATGGCCGACGCCTCGGGCCGCGGTACCCGGACCTGGCGCGGGTGGAACGCGCTCGAGCCGTCGAGGGCGACGGAGAGGACGAAGCCGGGAAGCGAGCGGGCGGCCGTCAGGGCGTCCCGCTCGGCGGCCGTCAGCAGGGGCTCCGCGATCCGGGCGGCTTCCGACGCCGACGTTGCCACGACCACCGCGTCCGCGGAGCAGGGCGCGCCTCCCTTGCGCTCCTCCACGTCGACCTGGAGTTCGCCCCGGCCACCGCGCAGCTCCGTCGCCCGGGCTTCGTAGCGGGGCCGCAGCCGGTCCGCAGCGGCACACGCGAGCTCGTGGAGACCGCGTCGGGGAACTCCGGCGTGTCCGCCGACCCGTCCGGTGTCGGGGTCGGCGGTGACGGCGACCCGGTGGAGTAGGAAGGCGACGCGCGAGAGCTCGCGCTCATCGTCCAATGTGGCCGCCGTGATGGCCGGCGCCACCCAGCGCTCGAGCCCGCTCGTTCCGAAGTAGAGGCGCGCGAACTCCGCGACGCTGCGGTCGTCCCAGCGAGCGGCGCGCTCGGGCGCCTCCGGATCGAGCTGCGACCGGTAGCGGCGCATCAGGCGCGGCAGCCGCAGCGCGCGCAGCGCGTCGAGGCGACGGAGACCCGGCACGCGCGGCACTCGTGCCCCGCCCACCGCGCGGATGGCGCGCACCCGGCCCTCGAAGACCTGGTAGGACTCGACTGGACGCAGGGGAAGCAGCTCCCCGCTCAGGCCGGTCTCGTGGATCCACGAGAAGAGACGGCGATCGCCGCTCGCAACGACGGGGATGCCGCGCTCCAGGCTGTAGCCGTCTCGGATCGTCCCCGCGGACCGGCCGCCGGGGACGCCAGTCCGCTCGAGCAGCGTTACCTCGCAGCCGCGACGGGCCAGATCCCAGGCGGCGCCCAGGCCCGCCAGGCCGGCGCCGATCACCACCACCCGGGCCCTCACACCGCGCCGCTCCGGACACTCACGCCACGCCGCTCTGGGCCCAGAGCGGCTCCAGCGTCGATACGACGTCGGTTAGGTTGGCAAAGGGTTCGTACGGGATGCCGCGGGTCTCGAGAGCCGGCGCGAGGGTGTCCTTCGCGAAGGTCAGGTCCGCCTCGATGGCACCGCACAGGTCGGACACGCGGCCGTTACCCACGTGGACACAGAACGCCCGCGGATGCGCTCTTCGGTACGCCGCGATGCGGCCGCGCTTGCAGGTGCCGGTTCCGCAGAAGCATTCTGGATTCGGGAAGCCGGCCTCGATTCGCCACGCGTCGCCCTCGTAGCGCAGCCGGTTCGCGTCGTACTCGAACGCGACGCCGTGGATTCGCTGGAGACCGTCCAGGTTTCGGTCGAATCCGTCCGAGAGGATGCGGAACGGAACTCCGCGGTCCGCGCACCAACGGACCAGTGCCACCGCGCCGATGTCGAGCTCGATGGTCTTGAGGAACGTGTCGAGCTCCTCCTCGGGAACCACGAGCCCGTTGAGGAGGAGCATGTTGTAGTCCCAGGCCGTGATCTCGCCGCGCTCATAGCGGGCCCACAGTGCGGGCCGGCGCTCTCCCGCACGCTGGCGCGCCAGCGTCGCGCCCACGTCCTGGACCGAGAAGGTCCCGTCGAAGTCGCAGAAGACGGCGAGCTTCCGCACGCCCGGCAGTCGGTAGATCGCGCTCGCGTGCGGTCCCAGTGTGACGGAGGCGCCGGCCTCGAGACCCGGCGAGCCCAGGAGCGGCTGCGACTCGGCACCGGCGGCGAGCGGCACGGCCCTCTGCGCGGGCGCCTCCGCGCTGTTCAACACCGCCACCAGCGCGTCCTCCATGCCGCTCGCGACCACCGCCTCGATGCCAGCGGGGTCGAGCAGACCCCGTGCTCGGGCCACGCCGCGCGACCCCAGCGCGTCGACCTCGCGCGCGAGACCGAGGGTCTCGCCGATGCAGGCGCGGTCCGCGCCGGTGAGACCCGGCACATCATCGGAGAAGACGAGCATCCCCCCGGTCGAACCGATCACGGCGGCCAGGCTGCGGATCTCATCGGCGTTGAGACCCGTGTCGGCGCTCCGCGCCATCAAGCAGTCTGGATCGTTGAGCCAGAGGCGCCGGTGCATCCAGGCTCGGTGCAGAATGCTGCGCAGCGCGTTCTTCGTGGAAGGTAGGACAGGCTCGAGCCCGGGAATGATCGCCGGCGAGGCGTGCTCCCAGGAGGGGGCGACGTCGGGACCGATGCGCATGCCATCGACGACGCCGACGGCGGGCCCCAACGGGCAGCCGCAGCCCAGCAGGAAGGCGGCCTCCCCTGCGCCCTCGCGCACCGCCTCGAGCCCGCGCCGCAGGCGCTCCGCACGGGAGACGCGCGGGTCGCTGGCGTCGGCGCGCATGGCCACCGCGTGCAGGAAGTCGAGCTTCAGGTACGTGAAGCCCATCTCGACCAGCGACGCGAAGAGCTGGCGCAGATGGCGGAGCACGGCGTCCTGGCTGGTGTCGAGGCCCTGCACCCAGACGCTCGGGGTCCACTGGGGGTGGGCGAGCGCGCGGAAGTGCTCGTCGCCGTTCTGGAGCAGCCAATCCGGATGATCCCGGTACACCTGGCTCTCCGGCACGACGCAGAAAGGGGCCGTCCAGAGGCCGGGGCGGAACCCCGCGTCGGCGATGTCTCGCGCCAACGGGGCGAGCCCGCGCGGGAACTTCTCGTTGGTCTCGAGCCAGTCCCCGATCGCCCGCTGGTAGCCGTCGTCGAGCTGGATGACGTCGATGGGGAACGCGTCGCGCGCGCCGGCCAGGGCGTCGAGGTTGCGGAGCAGGTGGTCCTCGGTGACCTCGTGAAAGAAGTGGTACCAACTGCACCAGCCCGCCTGGAAGGGAGCGCGCGTTCGCGCGCCCGCGGTGCGTCCCCACAGCTCGGCAAAGCACTCGAGGAGCCGGTTGGCGTCGTCGCCGAGCGCGACGCGCACGCTCTCGAGCCGCCGGCTCTCGCCGGGACCGAGCACGGTCTCGAGCCGCACCTCCGCCTCGATCGACACCGCTTCCCCCAGTCCTAGTCGCCGGAGGTAGACGCTCCCGAACGCGGTCCCCGTCTCGAGCACGCCCACCAGACACGCGGGTCCGTCCGGGCTGCCGCCGGCCACGGTGACGATGTCGGACTCGTGCCAGCCCTCGCGGCCGGCGGGCGGCGCGCCCACGGCGTGGTGCATACCGCGCAGCCACGCGCCCGACGGGAAGGGAGGGTCGCCGGCAGCGTCGAGC
>JAPUKG010000449.1 GCA_027295775.1 Pseudomonadota bacterium | reverse complement strand
CGGATCTCGCTGGCGACGAAGACCGACGCGTTCCAGCCCAGGTAGGTGAATAGGATGGGGGACATGGCCAGGCCGAAGGAGCCGAAGCCGATCGCCTGGTCAGCCTGGGCCGAAGACGGGGGCTCGGGCGGGGCGGCGTCGCCGAGCCAGAAGCCCAGCGCCACGAAGGCCAGCAGCCCCCCGATCTTGACCACCGAGGTGACATTGTTGGCACGCGCCCCCCAGCGGACGCCCACGTAGTTGAGGGCCGAGACGGCCACGACGACGCCCACCGCGATGGCGACGGTGGCGGACTCGGAGAGCTCGGCCCAGGCGCCGATGCCCTCGGCGAATACCGCCGCCAGCGCAGCGATGGTGCCGGCGTAGATGGCGAAGAAGGTGAGCCAGCCGACCAGGAAGCCCGCCAGGGGATGGAAGGCCTCGCGCAGGTAGACGTAGTCCCCGCCCGCGTGGGGGAACATGGCGCCGAGCTCGGCGTTGGCCAGGGCGCCGGCCAGGGAGAGCAGCCCGCCGAACACCCAGGCACCCAGGATCCAGCCGGGATGGGGCAGCAGATCGGCGACCTGGCCGGGGGTGAAGAAGATCCCGGCCCCGATCACCGAGGCGACGATCAGGAGCGTCGCGTCGGTGAGGCCGAGCTGACGCTCGAGCCGATCGCGCGGGTGCCGGTCCGTTTCTGACCCCAGGTCCTCTACGCCAGGAAGGGAATGATCAGGATCGCGACGATGTTCACCAGCTTGAGCATGGGGTTGATGGCGGGACCCGCGGTGTCCTTGTACGGATCGCCCACGGTGTCGCCAGTGATGGCCGCCTTGTGGGCGTCCGAGCCCTTGCCCCCGTACTGCCCGCTCTCGATGAGCTTCTTCGCGTTGTCCCAGGCGGCACCGCCCGTCGTCATGCTGAGGGCGACGCACAGTCCCGACACGATCGAGCCGATCAGCATTCCCCCCAGAGCCTGGGCGCCCAGGCCCGGAAGGAGCCCCACCGCCACCGGGACGACCACGGGAATCAGCGCCGGCGCCACCATGCGCCGGAGCGCGCCCCGGGTGACGATGTCCACGCAGGTTCGGTAGTCCGGCCGGCCGGTGCCCTCCATGATCCCCGGGATCTCCCGGAACTGGCGGCGCACCTCGTCGACCACCTGGCCCGCCACGTCGCCCACGGCGTTCATCGCCAGCGAGGCGAAGACGAAGGGAACCATCGCGCCGATGAAGATCCCCGCCAGCACCGAGGTGTTCGACAGCGCGAAGTCCAACTGGACCCCGCCCAGCGACTTCAACTCCTCGATGTAGGTCGCGAAGAGGACGACCGCCGCGAGCCCGGCCGACGCGATGGCGTAGCCCTTGGTCACGGCCTTCGTCGTGTTGCCGAAGGCGTCGAGGGGATCGGTCACGTTGCGCACTTTGTCGCCCAGCTGGGCCATCTGCGCGATGCCGCCGGCGTTGTCGGTGATGGGGCCGTAGGCGTCGATGGCCACCACGATCCCGGCCAGGGAGAGCATCGACATGGCCGCGATGCCCACGCCGTACAGCCCGGCGAGCTGGTGGCAGGTCACGATCGAGATCACGATCATCACCACCGGAATTGCGGTGGCCTGCATGCCCACCGCGAGGCCGGAGATGACGTTGGTACCGTGTCCACCCTCGCTGGCCCGGGCGATCTTTTCGACGAAGCGGGAGCCGTCCCCCGTGTAGAGGTCGGTCACCCACATCATCACGCCGGTGAGGGCCGCGCCGACCAGCCCGCACATCAACAAGCTCGATTTCGCGAGGCCGCCGGCCTCGGGGGTCAGGAAGTACAGGATCGCGAACATCGTGAGGACCGCGACGGCCAGGCCCCGGTACATGGCGGCCATGACCGCGGGCGGCTTCCCCTCGGCGGGCTCCTTGATGCGCACGAAGAAGATCGACAGCACGCCGCCGACGATGCCCGCAGCGCCGATCGTCAGCGGGTACAGGAACAGCTCGCCCGCTTCCGGGTAGAGGATGTGGGCGATCAGCATGGCCGCCGCAGCGGTCACGCCGTAGGTCTCGAACAGGTCCGCCGCCATGCCGGCGCAGTCACCCACGTTGTCGCCGACGTTGTCCGCGATCACCGCCGGGTTGCGCGGATCGTCCTCGGGGATGTTGGCCTCGACCTTGCCGACCAGGTCAGCGCCGACGTCGGCGGCCTTGGTGAAGATGCCGCCGCCCAGGCGCGCGAAGACCGAGATCAGCGACCCGCCGAAGGCCAGCCCGATCAGTGCGTCGGGCTTCTCGTAGCCGAGCTGCTGCATGAGGGTGACGACGATGGTGAGGCTCAGCAGCCCGAAGCCCACCACCATCAGGCCGGTCACGGCGCCACCCTGGAAGGCCAGCGAGAAGGCGCCGCGGAAGCCGTCTCCGGCCGCCTGGGCCACGCGCACGTTGCCGCGCACCGAGACGTTCATGCCGATGAAGCCCGCCGCGGCGCTCGCCACGGCGCCGAGGGTGAAGCCACCGGCGTACCACCAGCCGAGATTCGGGAGGAATCCGAGCAGGAGAACGATGGGGACGCCCACCATGGCGACCGTCCGGTACTGCCGGCTCAGAAATGCCTCGGCGCCGGTGCGGATGGCGGCCGCGATCTCGTTGGCGCGGTCGGTCGAGGTGGGCGCCGCCAGGACCCGGCGGTACAGCACCAGCCCGGCCACAATGGCCAGGGCGGCCGCGCTGTAGGCGAGGACAGTCGGGGACATGCTCGTTCTCCTGATCCAGTCCGTGCTGTCGGTGGGGTCGGAAGCGGACCCATCCCAGGACGGCACGGAGGGTGCATTGTGGCGGGCGGCGCGCCCCCAGGACTGCCGCCACTGCCACCTCGAAGCGGCCGGAAACTAGGCCCACGCGACCGGAAAGTCCAGTCTCGATTGGGGTTTTCGGCCTATCCTGAGACCGCCGGGGTGGGGGCGACCCAGCCCGCAGAGGTGAGATGAACGGAGCCCGGAGCCTGTTGCGGACGGCGGCCGATGCCGGAGTCGAGCTGTGCTTCGCCAACCCCGGCACCACCGAGATGCCGCTGGTCGCAGCCCTCGACGAGGTGCCCGAGGTGCGCGCGGTGCTCGGCCTGTTCGAGGGCGTGTGCACCGGCGCCGCAGACGGCTACGGGCGCATGACCGGCCGCCCGGCCCTCACCCTGCTCCACCTGGGACCGGGCTTCGCCAACGGCATCGCGAACCTGCACAACGCCCGGCGCGCCCATACACCGGTGGTGAACCTGATCGGCGACCACGCGAGCTGGCATCGGGCCTACGACGCGCCGCTCACGTCGGATATCGTCTCTCTGGCGAGTCCCGTGTCGGATTGGGTGCGCACGGCGACGTCGGCAAAGCGCCTGGCCAACGACGTGGCCGAGGCCATCGCCGCCGCCCTCGAGCCGCCGGGACAGGTCGCGACGCTGATCGTTCCCGCCGACTTCCAGTGGGGCGAGGGTGCGGGCCTGGTGGCGGTCCGCCCGTCGGTGTCCGCCGGCGTGGTGTCGACGAAGACCGTGGATCGCATCGCGGACCGCCTGCGCGCCAGCGAGCGCGCGGTCCTGCTGCTCGGCGGTGGGGCGCTCTCCGAGCGCGGACAGCGCGCCGCGGCGCGGGTCGCCGACGCGGTGGGCGGCAGGCTCTTCGCGGAGACCTTCCCCGCGCGCTGGGAACGCGGCGGGGATCTGCCCGCCGTGGCGCGCCTTCCCTACTTCCCCGAGCAGGGCGCCGAGGCCCTGGGCGACGCAGAGGTCGTCGTCCTGGCCGGCGCGCGGGAGCCGGTGGCGTTCTTCGGCTACGAGGGACACCCGAGCCGCCTGGCTCCCGAGGACGCAGTGGCCACCCTGTGCGAGCCCAAGGAGGATCCCGTCGGCGCGCTCGAGTCGCTAGCCCTGGCGCTGGACGCGCCGCCCACCCGCGCGGGAGTCGGAGATTTCGAGGCACCGGCGCTCCCGTCCGGAGAGCTCACGCCGGGCTCGGCGGGCCAGGCGCTGGCCGCTTGCCTGCCCGAGAACGCGATCGTGGTGGACGAGGCGGCGACCTCGGGCCTGGCGTTCTACGCGTTCTCCGAGCGCGCGCCGCGGCACACCCTGCTGACCTTGACCGGTGGCGCCATCGGCCAGGGCCTGCCCTGCGCAACCGGAGCGGCGATCGCCTGCCCGGATCGCAAGGTCGTCGCCTTCCAGGCGGACGGGAGCGCGCAGTACACGGTCCAGTCCCTGTGGACCCAGGCGCGGGAGAGCCTCGACGTCACCACCCTGCTCTGCTCCAACCGCAGCTACCGGATCCTCCAGATCGAGCTGGGACGCGCGGGCATCGCCGAGCCCGGCCCCCAGGCGCGCTCGCTGACCCAGCTCGACCGGCCGGCCCTCGACTGGTGCGCCCTCGCTCGCGGCTACGGCGTGCCAGCCCAGCGCATCGAGACGGCGGACGCCCTGGCCGCGGCGCTCCCACGGGCGCTGGCCGAGCCGGGCCCCCAGCTGCTCGAGCTCCTCCTCTAGTCGGGTCTCCGCGTCCCCCCTCGAGGGACCGGAACAAATCCCCGCCCTCCCGGCACCCACAGGTCGCCTCATGAGCGGCCCCCCGACACCGCTGCGCTCATGGCTGCGCTGAAGGACGCCTTCGGGACCGCTGTCGCGAGTGACGCGCTCGCCGAACTTCGCGCCATCGCGGCCCAGCGCGCGCGACCCCACGGGCGAGCCGACCTCGCCGCGCCGCTGCCCTGCCGCATCCTGGTTCGAGACGGCCGCTGGGTCGATCCGTGCCTGATCCTGTTTGCGCCAGTGACCTC
>JAPUKG010000448.1 GCA_027295775.1 Pseudomonadota bacterium | reverse complement strand
GATCGGCTTCGCGGGCGGTCGGATTCCCGAGGTGAAGGCCAACCGCATCCTGCTGAAGAACATCTCGCTGATGGGGCTGCACTGGGGCGCCTACGCGCTGAACGAGCCCGAACGCATCCCCGAGACCTTCGCGGCGCTCTTTGCCCTCTACAGCGACAGACGGATCAAGCCGGTGATCTTCAAGAGCTACTCGCTCGACGACGTGCCCATCGCCCTCGAGGCGCTGGCCTCGCGCAAGACCTACGGGAAGCTCATCATCGCGCCCTGATCACGCCGCTCTGCTTCGCCGCGATCTCGGCCAGGGCGGTGGTCGAGAGATTGCCGCCGCTCAGGATCAGGACCACCTTGCGACCCGCGAGCCGCTCGCGCACCGAGAGTGCCCCGGCGAGCGCCGCCGCGCCGGCGTGCTCGGCCATGTTGTGGGTGTGCTCGAGCAGCAGCCAGATCGCGCGTTCGAGCGCCTGGTCGGACACCAGCAGGAAGTCGTCCAGCCCGTGAGCGGGGTGGCCCAGGATGCGCATGGCGCTCTCGTGGGCCACCCGGGTGGCGAGTCCCTCTGCACGGGTGCGCATGGGCGCCTCTTCGAGCCGCCCGCTGCGCCACGATCGCTGCACCGCCGGTGCGCTCTCGGACTGCACGCCGATCACCTCGACGCCCGGGCTCAGCTGCTTGGCCACCAGGCACACGCCGCACGCTCCGGAGCCCGCGCCCACGGGCACGAAGATCACCTCCACCTCCGGGAGGTCCTCCAGGATCTCGAGGGCGTAGGTGCCCACGCCGGCGATCAGCTCGGCGTCCGTGGGGCCCACGAAGCGCGCGCCCCGACGCGCCGCCTCGCCCGCGATCCACTCGCGGGCGGCGTCGAAGTCGGCCCCGTGATGGACCACCCGGGCGCCGAGCGCGCGCATGGCCTCGACCTTCTCCGGATTGGCGACCTCGGGCACCGCCACCGTGACGGCCGTTCCCGTCACCTTTCCGGCGAACGCGATGGACTGGCCGTGGTTCCCAGTCGAGGCGGTGACGAGCCCGGCCGCGCGCTCCCGCTCCGAGAGCCGGGAGGCCAGGTGGACGCCGCCCCGCACCTTGAAGGCGCCCGTCGCGAGGTGGTTCTCGTGCTTGACCCAGACCTCGGCGCCGAGCAGCTTCGATAGGCCCGGGTAGGGGTGGAGTGGTGTGCGCTTCAGGTGGACGCTCACCGGATCGCGAGCCGCACGGATCTCGTCGAGGCTGGGGATGCCGTCGCTCACCCGGCGAAGCGTAGCCGGAAAGACAGGGCCAGCGAGCCGCCCCGTCTCCGGGAACGACCCGCCGGCCCTCACCTGTCCAGTGCGTCAGGCGGAGGAGAGCGCGCTGTCGCCGGTCTCGCCGGTGCGGATGCGCACCGCCTCGTCGACGGGCAGGATGAAGATCTTGCCGTCGCCGATGCGCCCGGTGTGACACGACTCCAGCAGAGCCACGGTCACCTTCTCCACCAGATCATCCGCGACCACGATCTCCAGCTTCAGCTTGGGCAGGAAGTCCACCACGTACTCGGCCCCGCGGTAGAGCTCGGTGTGTCCCTTCTGCCGCCCGAAGCCCTTCACCTCGGACACAGTCAGGCCCTCGATCCCGACGGCCTGCAGGGCCTCCTTGGCGTCGTCCAGCTTGAAGGGCTTGATGATCGCTTCGATCCGCTTCATGGCAGCCTCCTAGCTGCTCTCGGTGGCGAGGTGGGTGGCGGGAGCCCGGACCGGGGCCGGTCGTCGCGCCAGCACTTCTTCCAGACCCGCGCCCACGCCGGAGACGTCGTAGGCGTGCATGCCGTGCTCACTGAGGTCGAGCCCTTCGAGCTCTTCCTCTTCGCTGACGCGAATGCCCATGGTGACCTTGAGGCCGAAGAACAGTGCCGCGGCGCAGGTCGCGGTGAACAGGCCGTACGCGCCGACGCCGATCGCCTGGATCCACAGGGTGTGCTCGGGATTCGTCGAGAAGATCCCGACGGCCAGGGTGCCCCAGATGCCGCAGGTCAGGTGGACCGAGATCGCGCCCACCGGGTCGTCGATGCGGATGCGGTCGAAGAAGATCACCGACCCCACCACGATGCCCCCCGCGATGGCGCCGATCGTCACGGCAGAGAGCGGCGTGGTCACATCGGCGCCCGCCGTGATGCCCACCAGGCCGGCCAGGATTCCGTTCAGCGCCATGGACAGGTCGGGCTTGCCCGCCACGAACTGGGACACGAACATCGAGACCACGCCCCCTGCCGCAGCGGCGAGGCAGGTGGTCACGAGCACTCGGGAGGTGGCCTCGGGGTCTGCGGACAGCACCGAGCCTCCGTTGAACCCGAACCAGCCCAGCCAGAGCAGGAAGACGCCCACGGCGGCCATCGGCATGTTGCTGCCCGGCAGCGGCGTCATCTTGCCGCTCTTGCTGTACTTGCCCAGGCGCGAGCCCAGGATGACCGCGCCCATGAGCGCGCCCCAGCCGCCCACGGAGTGGACGAGGGTGGAGCCGGCGAAGTCGTAGAAGCCGAGTCCGTCGAGCCAGCCGCCGCCCCACTTCCAGGACCCGGCGATCGTGTAGACCAGGCCCACGAAGACCGTCGAGAAGATCATGAAGGACTTGAGCTTCACCCGCTCGGCCACCGCGCCCGAGACGATGGTGGCGGCGGTGGCGGCGAACATGGCCTGGAACAGGAAGTCGGTCCAGTAGGTGTAGCCGCCGTCGGCGTAGGCGGCGGTGTTGCCCTCGGGGCCCGGATCGAGTCCGAAGCCCGCGAAGCCCAGGAAGCCGTTGAACTCGCCCGGGTACATCAGATTGAAGCCGCAGATCCAGTAGGTCAGGATGCCCGCGCAGATGATGAACGTGTTCTTGAACAGGATGTTCACCGTGTTCTTGGCGCGCGTGAGTCCGGACTCGAGGCAGGCGAAGCCCAGGTGCATGATGAACACCAGCCCCGCGGCGAGCATCATCCACACGTTGTTGGCGGTGAAGAGGGCGAGGCTCACGTCGCCGTCGGCGAGGGCGGCTCCCGGCAGGAGCAGCACCGCTGCCGGCGCGAGCCAGCCGAGCTTTCGATTCATCGGGTTCTCCGAGTCGGGGTCGTTGTCGGGCGCGCCAGGTCCCCCGCTTCACGCTCTACGCGCCGTCGGCCGCGCGTGCGCAGCCGAGGTTTCGCGGAGAGCACAAGAGCAACGGCTGTGCCAACACCGCCGGGTGCTCCGACGGCTGCCGGCGCGGGCCGACTGCGGCACAGTCGTGCCGGAACGGACGCGGGCCGTCGGTCGAGGACTGCCTTCGCCTTGGGCATCGTTGACGCCGCGATCATCAGCCCAGTCGGCCGGTCGTCCCCCGGGGTCTGCTAAAGTGCGGACATGGCCGACCCCCCGCCGCCCGCGGTCTCGTTGGCCGCGGTCCCCGGCCGCCGCCGCTGGACGCTGGACCTGGCCCGGGAGATCGAGAAGCGCGGCTTCGCCGGCATCTACTGCGCGAGCTTCGGAGACGCCCTGGGCCTGTGCGAAGCCCTGGCGTTCGTGACCGAGCGGATCCCCTTCGGCACCAGCATCGTCAACATCTACGCGCGCCACGTCTCGGACTACGCGGCGACCGCGTCGCTCCTTCACGAGCTCTCGGACGGGCGCTTCCGGTTCGGCGTGGGCGTGAGCCACGCGCCCATGAACCGACGCCTGGGCGTCGAGCCCGCCGCCCCGCTCGGAGAGATGCGCCGCTTTGCCCAGGAGCTGGCTGCGGTGCCCCGCGCCGGCGAGCTTCCGCCCCTGGTGATCGCCGGCCTTCGCAAGAAGATGGTGGGACTGGCGGGCGAGCTCGCCGACGGCGTGGTCTTCGCCAACGTGGCGCGCTCTCACGTGTCCGCGACACTGGAGGCGCTTCCCGCGGAGAAGCGCGGCGCACAGGCGTTCTTCGTGGGCAACATGATTCCGACCTGCATCAGCGAGGACCGGAAGGCGGCCGCCGCCGTCAACCGGCGCACGCTCGCCGGCTATGTGCTGCTGCCCAACTATCGGAGCTACTGGAAGGAAGCGGGCTACCGCGAGGAGATGGAGGCGGTGGAGCAGGCGCTCGAGGCGGGCGACCGGGAAGCCATCCCGGGGCTCCTGTCCGATCGCTGGCTGGAGGACACGACGCTCTTCGGCACCGCCAGCGAGGTGCGCGACGGCGTCGCGGCCTGGCGCGAGGCGGGTGTCTCGACGCCCATCCTGGTTCCGTCCTCCGCCGCCGGCAAGCAGCCCCAGGCGTTCGAGGAGCTCTTCGCCGCCTTTGTCTGAGGTC
>JAPUKG010000447.1 GCA_027295775.1 Pseudomonadota bacterium | reverse complement strand
GGCCTATCCCGAGATGGCCGAGCGCGAGATGCACAAGATCGCGGACGAGGCCGCCGCCCGCTGGCCGGGCGCGCGCGTCGCCATTGCTCACCGCACGGGCCATCTCGCGATCGGCGATCTCGCAGTCGTGGTCGTCGCCGTGGCCCCACACCGCGCCGAAGCCTTCGAGGCGTGCCGTTTCGCCATCGACACGCTCAAGTGCCGCGTGCCGATCTGGAAGAAGGAGGTGGCGACCGACGGCGAGTCCTGGGTGGACGACCACGCGTGACCGCCCACGATCCGTCGTCCCCCCGCCACCACCACCGCCGCGCGGCCCTCGAGTCGGTGCCGACGGCGGTCATCACCGTGAGCGACACCCGCGATCTCGCGACGGACAAGGGCGGGGCGCTGGTGGCGGAGCTGCTCGAGGGCGCCGGTCACCGGGTGTCGCGGCGCGAGATCGTGGCCGACGACCCGGAGGCCATCGAGGCGGCGGTCTCGCGGGCGCTGGCCGATGCCGACACCCGCGCCGTGGTGCTGACCGGCGGCACCGGGGTGGCGCCGCGCGACGTCACGCCCGACAGCATCGAGCCCCTGCTCGAGCGGGAGATCCCCGGCTTCGGCGAGCTGTTCCGGATGCTCTCCTACGAGGAGATCGGCTCGGCGGCCCTGCTCTCGCGGGCCCTGGCGGGGGTGGCCGAAGGGCGGGTGCTATTCGCCCTGCCGGGCTCCGCGGGAGGCGTGAGGCTGGCGATGGAGAAGCTCATCCTGCCCGAGCTGGGCCACCTGGCCGCCGAGGCGGTCAAGGACCGCTGAAGGGCCGACCTGGCGGCCGGTCAAGACCCATTGGATCCGGGCCGAAACGGACACCGTGGTCCGCTTCCGCGCTGCTCGCTGTCTCTGGCCGCTGGTCGGCGCGCTGCTCGCGACGCCGGCCGCCGGGGACACCTTCATCTGGCTGGACGAGGCCGGCGTCACTCATCTGACCGACGACCCCAGCGGCGTCCCGCCCTGGGCCCGCGACCGCGCCCAGCCCGGCGTGGACACCCTGCGCTCGCTCTGGGAGGACGGTCTCCAGGGGCCCGCCCCGGAGACGCCCGCCGGCAGCAGCAGCAGCGACGCCGACCGGGTGGTGCGCCTGCTCCGGGGGGCTGTGGACGACCTGCGCCGGGGGGAGTCCGCGCGGGCTGCGGCGACGCTGCGCGGCGTGCTGCGCCTGGACCCCGGCTGCCCGGAGGCCCACTGGTACCTGGCCCTCCTGGACCGGCAGCGGGGCCGCTACGAGGCCGCCGAGCAGCACCTGCACGCGTTCCTGGCCACCGCCAGCGACGATCTGGGGGACTGGCGTGCGTCGGCCCTGCGGCGCCTCGAGGTCCTCGCCGACGAGCGCCGTCTGGCGGACGAGGGCCAGCTCACCGGGAACCTCGAGCTGGTTTCCAGTGAGAGCACAAACTTCATCATCCAGATGGATGCGGCGCTCGCGGGCACGCGCCCGGACTACGCGGCGACCGTGCTGGGCTATCTGGAGGACGCACGCGGCGAGGTCTCGAGCCAGCTCGGGGTCGCACCCCTCGAGCCCCTGGGCGTGGTGTTCTACGGCAAGGCGGCGTACCTCCGCGCGCACCGTCACCGATTCTCGTTCCAGACCGTGGGCTTCTTCGACGGGCGCATCCACGTGGTGTCGCCGGCGCACCCGTCGGGAGGGCTGCGGTCGCTCCTCTTCCACGAGTACACCCACGCCGTCTTCCGCGAGAAGACCGGCGGCGACCGTCCCTACTGGTTGAACGAGGGTCTGGCCGAACGCGTCGAGCGGCGCTCCCGGCGCCAGCCCGCGTCCACGCGGAGCGAGCGCGCGTCGCTGCGGGCGCGCATCGAGGCGGAAGAGTGGCTGCCACTGCGCCGCCTGGCGCCGAGCTTCTCCGGTCTCTCGGACGAAGACGCCCGCGCGGCCTATCTCGAGGCCATCGCCGCGGCGGGCTGGATCGAGGCGCGCACAGGTCCAGAGGCGCGAGCTCGCCTGCTGCGCCGGCTGGGCGAGGGTTACTCCGTCGACCAGGCGCTCTTCGAGGCGGTCGGCGTCGACTCCAACGGTCTCGACGCCGCGGTACAGGCCGACATCCTCTCGGAGTTCCCCGCCCTCTGAGGCGTCGCCTCGGGTGAGGCGACCGAAGTCCTACTGGGCCGATTCGTCCATCAGGCGGGAGGCTTCCAGCAGGAGCTCGGTCACCGAGGCCTGGACGCTGCGCTCGGGGGTGGAGGCGTGGGGCTCGAAGCGGAAGCGGCCGTGGCTCGCGCCGACGATGGCGAGGGCCGCGTTGAAGCCGACCTGCTTCTCGCTCTCCGCGTGCACGGGCACGCCGTCCTCGAGCCAGATGCGGCCGGGCTCGCCGTCCCCTTCGATGGTGAGGACGCCGGTCTTGTTGCCGAGCTCGAGCATCTGCAGGAGGGCAAAGGGCGGCACCTCCGCCAGGTCGCCCTGGAAGGCCTCGCGCACCGGCGGCCGCTCGAAGATCACGGTCTGCTCCTCGTTGGGCTCGCGGGGCAGGTTGTCGACCCCGCCCTGGATCTCGCAGAAGACCACGTTCTGGGAGCTGATCTCGATCCGGTCCCCCGGCTGGAGCGCGTAGTCGCCCTCCACGGTCGCCCCGTTGACGAACGTTCCGTTGGTGCTGCCCAGGTCGCGCAGCATGAAGTGTCCGCCCTGGAAGCGAACTTCGGCGTGGCGCCGGGAGACATTGCTCTTGCGCAGGGCCAGGTCGCAAGAGGGGTGCCGGCCGATCACCACCGGCCGATCGATCGGCAGGCGCACCGGCGGCAGCGGAGGACAGAAGAGCATCGCGGTGGATTCGCCGTCCATCTCCGACGCTTCGGCAGGAGGGGGAGGGGGCTTGACCTCAGCGGGGGGCGCCGCCGCCCCGGATGACGCGGTCGCCGTCGCGCCAGCCGTGCGCCTGGGCATAGCCCGCCGGCACCTCCAGCACGGTGTCCGCCGCCCGGCGGGGCCGGTAGACGGGCAGCTCCCGGCCGGCCTCGCGCTCGGGCGCGTGGGGCACCCGGTGGTGGAGGTCCACGATCCGTTCGCGCAGGATCCAGACGATGTCGATGTCGAAGCGCATGTCCTTCATCCAGAAGCCGTAGAAGCCGGCTTGGGGGTAGGGGAAGAGCATGCCCCGGTCCCACTCGAGCGCGTCGCGGCCGCCGAGCCCAAGGGACTGCTTCGGCACCGTGTTCGCCAGCTCGACGGCCACGCGCTGGCCGCGGATCTCGACCCACCCGTCCACCTCGCGCCCCCGCCCGCCGCAAGCCAGCACCAGTCCGAGGGTGAGGACAGCGTGGACGACGGGCGTCATTCCTTCGGCGGGCCGTAGTACTCGAAGTCGACGATGTGCTCCCGCAGGAACTCGCGCAGCCTCTCGACCAGCCGGACCTCGAGCTGGCGCACCCGCTCGCGCGACACGCCGAACTCCCCTCCCATGTCGGCCAGGGTGCGCTGCTCCTCGGCCAGCACCCGCTCCTCCAGGATCTTGCGGTCGCGTTCGCCCAGGCCCTCGGCGAACTGCACCACGTACTTCCGGAACACCCGGTGCATCTCGCTGTCCCCGACCTGGGACTCGGCGCTCGGGCCCCCCGCGATGAAGAAGTCGCCGTGGGTCGCGCCGCCCTCGTCCTGGCGAACCGGGGCGTCCATCGAGAGATCGGGCTGGGCCAGACTCACCTCCATGCGCTCCACGTCTTCCTCGGACACGTCCAGGCGGGCGGCGATCAGGCGCGGCTCCGCCTCGTAGCCCTGCCGCTCGAGCGCGAGCTTCTCCTTGTTCAGCCGGAAGAACAGCTTTCGCTGGGCGCGGGTGGTGCCGAGCCGGACACTCCGCATGTTGTCGAGGATGAACTTCAGGATGTACGCGCGGATCCAGTAGACGGCGTAGGTGGACAGCTTCGTGCCCCGATAGGGATCGAAGCGCTGCACGGCCTCCATCAAGCCCACGTTGCCCTCCTGGATCAGATCCAGGGTCTGGGTCCAGGCGCGCCGGTACTCCATGGCGATCTTGACGACCAGGCGCAGATTCGACAGCACGAGCTGGCGCGCGGCCTCCATGTCGCCCTCCTCGACCCAGCGGACCGCGAGGGCGTGCTCCTCCTCGCGCGAGATGGGCGCGTGGTGGCGCAGCTCCGCCATGTACCGGGTGAGTGCGTCGACGGGCTCGAGGTCGGACGACGAGACCGACTTCGCCGGCACGGGCAACCGGCTGGCTTCCTGCTCTGCCATCTCGTCGAGCTTGTCGTCGCTCACAGGAATCTCGTGGAAGCTAGCAGAACGCAGAAGGGCGAGTTCGGCCGCGCCGAACCCGCCCTCCGAGAGAGCGTCGCCTCGCTACTGCTTGAGCGAGCGGATGTAGGCGGTGACGTTGGCGATGTCCTCGTCGGACAGCGTCACCCAGGGCGCCATCAGCGCGGAGCCGCCGAAGGCGGCGCCACCCTGCTGGACCACGGCCTTGATGTCCGCGTCGGTGCCCGTCTCCCCGTCCTTGTCTGTGTCGAACTTGAAATCGCCCACCGACAAGTCCCGGGGCTTCGGGTTCAGGGCCATGCCGACGGGGCCGTCGCCCTTGCCCGTCATCCCGTGGCAGGTGGCGCAGTTCGTCTCGAAGATGGTCTTGCCGGCGGCGACATCCGCCCACGCGGTTCCAGAGAGGACCGCCGCGAGAGTGGCCGCCGCGGCGACCGCAATCAGGTTCCGGATCATGTTGAGTTCTCCTTCCCGTCCGTGGGCGCGCGGAGATTAGAGGGGCTCCCGGTGAGCGTCAAACCCCCGGTTTCTACCACCGAGCTGATCAAACACGCGGCCCCTCCTTCCAGGTGCGCAGCAGCTCGAGCAGCAGCCGCACGCCCACGCCGGTTGCGCCGATCGGCTGGTACGGGCGGGCGCGGTCGGTCCAGCCCGTGCCCGCGATGTCGAGGTGGGTCCAGGGCACGTCGCCCACGAAGGCGGCGAGGAAGCCCGCCGCCGTGGACGCGCCGGCCGCCCGGCCGGCGGCGTTGCGCAGGTCCGCCACCTTGCTCTTCATGGCCTCGCGGTGCTCGTCCAGCAGCGGCATGGGCCAGGCTCGCTCTCCCGCGCTCTCCCCGGCGCGGCGGATCCGCTCCACCAGCCGGTCGTTGTTTCCGAATACACCCGTCGCCCACGGCCCGAGCGCGATCATGCAGGCGCCGGTCAGGGTGGCCAGATCCACCACCGCCTCCGGCTCGTACTCGTCCACTGCGTAGGTGAGGGCGTCTGCCAGTACGACGCGCCCTTCGGCGTCCGTATTCAGGATCTCGATGGTCTTTCCGGAGAGGGTGCGCACGACGTCCCCAGGGCGGTAGGCAGTGCCGCTGGGCAGGTTCTCCGCCGCGGCGATCAGCCCCACCACGTGGAGGGGGATGCGGAGCAGGGCGGCCGCCCGCAGGGCGCCCACCACCGCGGCGGCGCCGGACATGTCGTGCTTCATGTCCTGCATGCCGGCAGAGGGCTTGATCGAGATGCCGCCGGAGTCGAAGGTGATGCCCTTGCCGACCAGGCAGATCGTGGGCAGGGGCCGACCGGTTCGCGCCGATGCCTTCTTGCGGCGGCTCTTGGCGGCGCGCGCGCTCCGCCTGGCGTTGTGCTCGAGCACGACCAGGCGTGGCGGGTTGCTGCTGCCCTGGCCGACGGCCAGGATGCCGCCCATGCCCCGCTTCTTCAGCTCCGGCACCTCCATCACGAGGCAGTCGAGGCCGACCTGCTTCGCCATCTTCTGCGCCTCTTGGGCCAGGACTGCGGGCGGCAGGGCGTTGGCGGGCTCGTTGGACAGGCGCCGCGCCAGGTTCTGACTCTCGGCCAGGACCGTCCCGCGCGCCGCTGCGGTGCGTGCGCGGCCGGGGCTGGCCAGGCGGTCGAAGACGAGCTGGATCGCGGTCACATCGGCCGGACCCTCGTCCGCCTTCTCCTCGCGGTACGCGTCGAAGCGGAAGCCGCCCAGCACTGCGCCTTCGGCCAGGGCCTGGGCCGCGGCGGGCGGCTGCACGCGGCGCCCGCCGGGCACGACCAGCGCGACCGACGGGGCGCGCAGCTGTACGGCCCGTCGCACCGCCGAGCCCGCGCACCGCCGCAGGGCCTCGGCATCCACCGCGGCCTCCACGCCCATGCCCAGCAGCAGGATCCGCTTTACCGAGGAGCCGGCGGGCGGATACACCAGAACCGAGTCGGCGGGCCGGCCGCGGAAGTCGCCGCTGGCCAACACCGCGGCGACAGGGGATCCGAGCTCGCGATCGAGCGCCGCGAGCCGCGGCGGCAGCCGCCGCTCGCTCGGGTCGCCGACGAACAGGGGAATCGCCAGCAGGTCGCATCGAATCGCGCGCAAGTCCTGGGCGGTTACCGAAACCCTCATTGCTTCTCCTCGTGGCGGTCTCGGGGTTGCTTGAAGGCGCAGGGCCCGTTCCCTAGACTTCTGCCTTCTGAACCGAGAGGTTTATGGGGCTCTTTATCGCCGGGACGGCCATGGGGGGACGTCTCGCGAGCTTCGACGTACTGGGTCTCGTCTGGGAGGCGAGCCTGGTCGTCCAGCTCGTCCTCGTCCTCCTCGCCGTCTTCTCTGTCGTGTCCTGGGCAATCATCGCCTTCAAGGGCCGAGAGCTCAGTCGCGCGCTCCAGGATAGCGAGGCTTTCGTCGAGGTCTATCACGAGGAGTCCTCGAGCCAGGCGTACGACGCGGCGAAGCAGCTCGATCGAAGTCCCCTGGCCGCGGTGTTCCTCGCGGGCTGCGCCGAGATGAACCGGGCCGCCAAGCGAACCGGATCTCAGGAGCTCGACGAGGCCAGTCTGCGGCTCGTTCACAAGCACCTGTCCTGGGCGGCGGAGCGAGAGGCGCAGCAGCTCGAGCGCGGCCTGTCCTTCCTCGCCACCACCGGGAGCTCGGCGCCCTTCATCGGTCTGTTCGGCACCGTCGTGGGAATCATGCAGGCGTTCCAGGGTATCGCCGAGTCCGGGAGTGCCAGCCTGGCCGTCGTGGCGCCGGGGATCGCCGAGGCCCTGATCGCCACGGGCGTCGGTCTGTTCGCCGCGATTCCCGCGACCATCTTCTACAACTACTTCGGGGCGCGCGCCGACGTGATCAAGTCCTCCCTCGAGCTCTTCACGGAGGAGTTCCAGCGAGACCTGGAAGTGCTGTCGCGCCAGACGGGCCAGCCGTTGGCCCGGGCCTTCGGCGAGTAGTGGCGGCCCACACCGTGCGCCGCGGCCACGGCCGTCGGGCCATGTCCGAGATCAACGTCACGCCGTTCGTGGATGTGATGCTCGTGCTGCTGATCATCTTCATGGTGACGGCGCCGCTCCTGCAGCAAGGCATCGACGTGGACCTCCCCGACACCACGACGCAGCCGCTGCGCGTGACCGACGATCCGCTGATCCTCACGGTGCAAAAGGACGGCAAGACCTTCCTGGCTCGCAAGGAGGTGCCGCTGGACGAGCTGGAGGCGCGCCTCGAGGCCGTCTTCGAGGCGCGGGGCTCCAAGGAGCTGTTCCTGCGGGCGGATCAGGACGTGGCCTACGGCGTCGTGGCCAAAGCCATGTCGGCGGCCCGCGGAGCTGGTGCTACGCGCCTGGGCGTCGTCACCGAGCCCGAGTAGCGGACCCGAGAGGCGCCGGGTGTCCGAGAGCCACGCACAGGAGTCCCTCGAACGGCGAGAACGGGAGCAGCGGGACTTCCGTCGCCGACTCGCAGCCTCTGCCGTGGCGCACGGGCTCGTGGTGCTGGCGCTCGCGTTCAACCCCGCGCCGCCCGCTCGCCCCCTGGCTTTGACCGCGATCACAGTCGACCTGGTCGCTGCGGTGCCCGCGACGCCGGCGCCCGCGCGCAAGGCCGCTCCCGCGCTGCGTCCGCCGCCGCCGAAGAAGAAGATCGTGCTGCCGAAGACGCCGAAGCCGCTACCGAAGAAGCCGGCGAAGGTGAAGCCCGTGCCGAAACCCAAGGCCAGGCCGAAGCCCCGTCCGCCGGAGCTCGACTACGAAGACGCGCTGGACAAGCTCCGCGACGAGCTGGGCGAGGAAACGCCGCAGCCCCAGGCGGTGTCAGAAGCCGACGATACAATCGAGGCGATGGGGGAATCGACGGGATCGGCCGCTTCGGGGGCCGTCATGGACGCCTGGAGTCTGAGCGTGTCCCGGCACGTTCGCGCCGGGTACATCACGCCGCCGGACTTTCGCGGCCGCTACCTCGCGACCCGCGTGTGCGTGCTGGTCGGGGCCGGCGGAAACATCCTGGGGACGGCCACGGTCGGCGGCTCCTCGGGGGATCCCTTCTTCGACGACAACGCGGTGCGGGCGACCGAGCGGGCCAACCCGCTGCCGCCGCCGCCGGGTGGAGGGCGCGAGGTTTGCTTCACGTTCCTGGGAGACGACTCGTGAGCGCGCTCGCGCGTGTCGCGCTGTCGATTGTCGGCCTGTGCCTGCTGGCGACGATGCCCGCCGCCGCCCAGCGCGCCGCGGACATCCAGATCACGCCGGGCAAGCTGCGGGCCTTTCGCGCGGCTGTGCAGCGGTTCGACGACCAGATGACGCCGCCCAACGCGCAGCGGGCCGACGACCTGCGCCGTTCCATCCACGACGCCCTGAACTTCTCGGGCGTGCTGGTACCGCTGGCCGACGAGGCCTTCCTCGGCGCCGAGACCACCCGCGAGCTCTCTGGCGTCCGTCGCACCGACTGCGCCGACTGGACCCAGAGCGGAGCCGACGCCCTGGTCGAGGGACGCATCTACCCCGAGAACAACCGGCTTGCCGTCGAGTTCGCGGTCTGGGACACGGCGCGGTGCAAGCGGCTGGCCCGCAAGAGCCTGTCCCGGGTGCGCTCCCAGGCGCCGCTCCTGGCGAAGATCGTCGCCGACGAGATCGTGGCGGCATTCACGGGCATCCGCGGCTCGGCAGCGACGGAGATTGCATTTATCTCGGATCGGAGCGGGGCGAGGGAGGTCTACGTCGCGGACGCGGATGGGCGCAACGCCCGCGCCGCTACCCGGAGCCGCGCGATCAAGGCGTTTCCGGACTGGTTGCCGAACGGGGAGGCGCTCCTCTACACCGCGTACCACGACGGCGGCCAGCCGGGGCTCTACCTCACCTCCCGGGGGAAGGCGCGGCCCGGTCCGCTGCTGCGCCGGCTGATGCCCGAGATCCCGAAGTACCGGGGCGTGTTCGACCCCTCGGGCGACACCCTCGCCCTGGTCACGAGCGTCGACGCGTCGGCCGAGATCTTCCTCGTGCGCCGCGACGGACGCAGGCTCCGCCGCCTGACGAACGACGGGGGCATCGACGTGTCGCCCACCTGGTCGCCGGACGGCCAGCAGATCTGCTTCGTGTCCGACCGCTCCGGCTCGCCCCAGCTCTACATCGTTGACCGCGACGGGAGCAACCTGCGCCGGCTCAGCTTCGAGGGGAGCTACAACACGGGGCCGTCCTGGTCGCCGGACGGGCGTTGGATCGCCTACGAGACCCGTCTGGAGGGTCAGTTCGACATCTGGCTGATCGATCCGACGGGGGAGGTGAACGTGCCGCTGGTCACGCACCGCTACAGCGACCAGTCGCCCAGCTGGTCCCCGGACGGCCGAAAGCTCCTGTTCAGCTCGAACCGCCGGGGTCGCTACGACCTCTACGTCATGGACGCGAACGGCGAGAATCTCCAGCGGCTCACCCAGAGGGCGGGCAACAACACCGGCCCGGTGTGGGGACCCTTCCTGCGCTAGCGAGCCGCAGGCGAGCCCCTGCCGGACTGCTAGCATCCGCCCTCCGGAGGGGGAGGGGATGGTCTCTAGACGAGTGGCGATGATTCTCGCGATGGCCGCCGCGACGGTGGTAGCGAGCGGCTGTGTCACGGTCGCCGAGCATCGCAAGCTCGAGAGGCGGGTGATCGACATGGAGCGCGCCCGCTCCGGGTCGGACCCGCGACAGAATCTCGCGGACGTGTCGGTGGAGGTCGATGTACTGGAGTCCGAGCTCCGGGAGCTCCGCGGGCGCATGGAGGTGGTCGAGCGCACGGCGGCGGATGCCATGGCCGAGGCACGCAAGGCGCGAACGGAGGCCGCCGTCGCCCCGGGTACGGCGCCGGTGGCCGTCGCCGGTATGAAGCCGCCGATGGCGGGAGACTCGCCGCCAGCGCAGGGAGCCGACTCCACAGAGGTGGCGGAATACCGCAGCGCGTACGCGGCTTGGCGCGCCGACGACCACGCGGGCTGTATTGACCAGTTTCGGAGTTTCCTGCAGACTTACGCGGCTTCGGCCTACGCTGACGATGCGGCGTTCTGGATGGCCGACTGTCATTTCAAGCAGGGAGACTTCAAGAACGCGGTGCTCCGCTTCGACGACGTGGTCCGCAACTATCCGACGGGCAACAAGGCTCCCGACGCGCTCTACCGACAGGGAGAATCGTTGCTGAAGCTGGGTCCCGGATTCCACCAGGCGGCGAAGCGCGCCTTCGAACGTGTCATCGTGGAATACCCGGACTCCGCGCGCGCGCAGGAGGCGGATCAGCAGATCGAGCTGCTCGCGAAGGGCTGAGAGCGGATTCGAATGACGGCAATTGAGGTGAAGCGTTGAAGAAGCGCGACATGAACAAGTTCCAGAAGATCCTGTCCGGTCAGCGCGACTCCTTGATCGCCAATGCCAAGAAGACACTCTCCGGTGACATCCACCTGGACCCGGACGACTTCCCGGACGAGATCGACACCGCCTCTTCCGAGATCAACCTGGCCTTCATGGGGCGGCTGCGCGAGCGCGAGCGCGGGCTGCTCAACAAGATCAACCAGGCCCTTGAGAAGATCGCGGACGGTGTCTACGGCGAGTGCCAGAGCTGCGGCGAGGACATCGGGCGGAAGCGCCTGGAGGCGCGGCCGGTGGCCGAGCTGTGCATCGACTGCAAGGCGGAGCAGGAGAAGCTCGAGCGCCGCGAAGGCTGAGGACAGCGCCCATGGTCGACGAGCTGGTCCTCGGCCTGGAGAGTTCCTGCGACGAGATGGCCGCAGCGGTCGTGCGCGGGGGGCGCGAGATCCTGTCCAGCGCAGTCCACGGTCAGGCGGACGTGCACCGCCCGTACGGGGGCGTCGTGCCCGAGTTGGCCTCCCGCGATCACGTGCGCGCCGTCTCGCGGGTGGCGGAGCGGGCGCTCGCGGATGCCGGGGTCGGGCCGGAGGAGCTCTCCGGGCTGGCGGTGACGGCGGGCCCGGGTCTGGTGGGATCGCTCCTGGTGGGGCTGTCCTTCGGCAAGGCCTTGGCCTATCGACACGGGATCCCCCTGGTGGGCGTTCACCACCTGGTTGGTCACCTGATCTCGGCGGAGCTGGCCTCGGATGCGCTCCGCCCTCCCTACGTCGGGCTGGTGGTCTCAGGGGGGCACACCGCGCTCTACCGCATCGAGGTGGACGCCGCGCCCCAGCTCCTGGGACAGACCCGCGACGACGCCGCGGGCGAGGCCTTCGACAAGGTCGCCGCACTGCTGGGACTCCCGTACCCGGGTGGCCCGGCGGTCTCGTCCGCCGCGGAGTCCGGCGACCCGGCCGCGGTCGACTTTCCGCGTCCGATGATCCGCGACCGCGGCCTCGACTTCTCGTACAGCGGTCTCAAGACCGCGGTGGCCCTCGAGGTGGAGCGGCGGAGCCGCCTGTCGGCCCACGACGGTCGCCTGTCGTCTCGGGACGTGGCGGACGTGGCCGCCTCCTTCGAGGCGGCCGCCACCGATAGCCTGATCTCCCGCTGCGTGCGCGCCCTCGAGCAGGAGGGCATCAGCCGGCTCGCCGTGGTGGGCGGCGTGGCTGCGAACCGGCGCTTGCGCCGCGGTGTGGAGCGGGAGGCCCACCGCCGCGGCTGGCTCGCCGTGTTTCCGCCGCTCGAGCTTTGCACCGACAACGCGGCCATGATCGCCGCCGCCGGCGCGCGCCTGCTGGCCCGGGGCGTTCGCCACGGTCCCGAGCTGAACGCGTTCTCGCGGGTTCCGCTGGGCGCGGCGGCCTGGACCGCTGCGACGGCGTGAGCGCGGCCGAGATCCGCGCGCTGCTGCGCAAGTACGACCTGCGCCTGCGCCGCGAGCTCGGCCAGAACTTCCTGATCGACCCGAAATGCGCCGATCGGTTGGCGGAGCTCGCCGGCGTGGAGGCGGGCGACACGGTGATCGAGGTGGGCACGGGCCTCGGCATCCTCACCCGGGCGCTGGCGGCGAGGGCGGCGCGGGTGGTGAGCATCGAGATCGACGCCGGCCTCGTCCGCGCACTCCGGGCCGAGGCGATCCTCCCGTCCCCGGTGGAGCTGATCCACGCGGACGCCGTCACCTTCGACCTGCGCGCGCTCATCGAGGCCGCCGGGGGGACAGTCCGGCTGGTGGCCAATCTTCCCTTCTCGGCGGCGACCCCGCTGCTGCGTCGTCTGCTCGACCTGCGCGATGTGCTCGCGGACTGGTCGGTGACCGTGCAGCGGGAGGTGGCCGGGCGCCTGCTGGCCCGGCCGGGCACTCGCGACTACAGCTCCCTGGGCGTCCTGCACCAGCTCACCGCCGACGTGCGGCGCGCCCTCGACCTCCACCCCGAGAGCTTCTTTCCCCGGCCCCGCGTGGTCTCGAGCTTCCTGCGCATCGTGCCCCGGGCAGGCGGTCCGCTCCGTCCGGGCGAGCTCGAAGAGGTGGAGCGCGTGGCTCGCGCCGGCTTCCAGCAGCGGCGCAAGACCCTGCGCCGCGCCCTGCGCGGCGGTTGTTTCGGGGGCAAGCTCGAGGAGGCGTTCCGGGCGGCGGGGATCGACGGCCGATCCCGCGCCGAGACTGTCGATCCGGAGCGCTGGCTGGCGTTCAGCCGCGCGCTGCGCGGGACGGAGTAGGGCAGGCGTGGAGAACGTCGACGTCATGGAGGTCCTGCTCTCGCTGGCGCGCGAGGTGGGCCTGCCGGTCCGCGTCGTGGGCGCCTCCTCCGCGGAGGCCGATCCGCCGACGAGTGCGACCTGCCGGGTGCGCGGCGTCTGGTGGGTGATCCTGTCCAGCGCGGATCCGCCTCAGGTCCAGATCGACGTGCTGGCCGGGGCGCTTCGCGAGCACGCAGGAACGCTCCTGGAGGACCGCTACCTGCCGCCCGCGGTGCGTGCGCGGCTCGCGAGTCGCCGCGGCTCGCCAACTTGACCCCCAGTCAGCCCGGTCGTATCCTCGATGGCGTTTGAGGGGAATCGCAGGTTGCGATCCCCATCGAATGAGAACATGAGCCCGGGCACACCGCGCCCGGAAAGCAGAGACGGCCACCATCGCCCAGACAACGCTCGGATCCCTCGGGACCGAGACGGGGGTGAGAAGGGGCACCGGGTTCCCTCCTGCGCCTCCGGTTTTCGCCGGTAGGCGCGTTTTTGTTTTCGCCACGAGCACGGGGTGCCGAAGGGCCTGGCCTTCGGGAGGCACCCCATGTCGACCGTCACCGCATCGGCCTCGCGGGAGCACCGCATCACTGTCCGCTCCCTGGCCCGGCGCAAGAAGCGCGGTGAGAAGATCACCATGCTCACCGCCTACGACTTCACGTTCGCGCGCATCTTCGACGCGGCCGGAATCGACCTGCTCCTGGTGGGCGACTCCCTGGGCAACGTCGTGCAGGGCCGCGACACCACGCTGCCGGTGACCCTCGACGAAGTCGTCTACCACACTCGGCTCGTGACCCGCGGCGTCGAGCGTGCACTGGTGATCGGCGACATGCCGTTCGGCAGCTACCAGGTGAGCCCGGAGGACGCCGTCCGCTCCGCGATCCGGCTGGTGAAGGAGGGCGGAGCCCACGCGGTCAAGCTCGAGGGCGGATGCAATGCGGCGGCGGCGATCGACCGGATCGTCTCGGCGCAGATCCCGGTGATGGGCCACGTCGGCCTCACTCCGCAATCCGTGCACAAGATGGGCGGCCTGCGGGTCCAGGGCCGGGGCGCGCGCGGGCGCGCCCGGGTGATCGAGGAGGCCCGGGCGGTCCAGGAAGCGGGCGCCTTCGCGGTGGTGCTGGAGGGCATCCCGGCCCCCCTGGCCGCCGAGATCACCGCCGACCTGTGCATTCCCACCATCGGCATCGGCGCGGGGGTCGAGTGCGACGGGCAGGTGCTCGTGATGCACGACCTGCTCGGCTTGAGTGAGTGGAGCCCCAGCTTCGTGAAGCACTACGCGAATCTGGGCGCATTGGCCTCCCAGGCCGCGCGCCACTTCGCCGAGGAAGTCGAGAACGGGAAGTTCCCGGACGAGCAGCACTCGTACCGGTAGGTCGGGCCCATGCAGGTCATCGAAACGACCCGGGCGCTCCAGGCGCGCGCCGATCGGGCGCGGACCGCGGGACGCCGCATCGCGCTGGTCCCCACCATGGGCGCCCTCCACGCGGGTCACTTCACGCTGATCTCCGAGGCGCGCAAGCGGGCCGATCCGGTGTTCGTCTCGATCTTCGTGAACCCGACCCAGTTCAACGAGGCCTCGGACTTCGATCAGTATCCCCGGGTGCTGGAGGACGACCTGGCGCGCTGCCGGGAGGCGGGCGTCGACGCAGTCTTCGCCCCGCCAGTCGCGGAGCTCTACCCGGACGGTGCCACCACCTGGGTGGACGTGGAGGGGCTCACCGAGCCCCTGTGCGGTGCCTCCCGGCCGGGGCATTTCCGGGGCGTGACCACGGTGGTGGCCAAGCTCCTGGTCGCGGCCCGTCCCCACGTCGCGGTGTTCGGCGAGAAGGACTTCCAGCAGCTCGCGGTGGTGCGACGGATGGCGCGCGATCTGGGCTTCGACGTGGAGATCGTGGGCGTGCCGACCGTGCGCGAGCCCGATGGTCTGGCACTCTCGAGCCGGAACGAGCACCTGGGGCCCGAGGCCCGCGGCCAGGCGACCGCGCTGGTGCGGGCGCTCGATGCCGCCGAGCAGGCGGCGGCCGAGGGAGAGCGCGATCGCGATCGCCTACTCGCCGGGGTGCGGGAGGTTCTCGCCGGCGCGCCGCTGGCGGAGATCGACTATGCGGAGCTTCGCGATGCCGAGACGCTCGAGCTGGCTCCGGCCGGGCTCGCCGGTCCCACCGTGCTCGCCCTGGCGGTGCGCTTCCCCGCTCGTCACGGCGGCGACCCTGTGCGCTTGATCGACAATCGTGTCATCTTGAGGCCGGGCACGAAGGCTGTGGCCGAGGCGAGGAAGGAGGAGAGATGACCCGGACCCTGCTCAAGTCCAAGATTCACCGCGCCACCGTGACCGAGGCCAACGTCGAGTACGAGGGCAGCATCTCCATCGACTCCGACCTGATGGGCGCGGCGGATCTGCTTCCCAACGAGCGCGTCGACATCTGGGACTGCACGAATGGCGAGCGCCTGAGCACCTACGTCATCGAGGGCGAGGCCGGCTCGGGCGAGGTCTGCATCAACGGCGCCGCCGCGCACCGGGTGAAGCCCGGCGACGTGGTGATCATCGCCAGCTTTGTCCAGGTCGAGGAGGCCGAGGCGCGCTCCTGGGAGCCCCGGCGAGTCTTCGTCGACGAGCACAACCGCATCCTCGACTGAGCCGCCCCCCGGCGGAGCGGTTCCTCCTGTCCCGGTTCCTCTTGTCCCGACTGGGGGCGGGCTATCGTTCCCACCATGGCGGGCCCGGAGAGCGTGCCGATCGCCACCAATCGGCGGGCCCGGCACGACTACGAGATCCTCGACACCGTGGAAGCGGGTCTGGTGCTGCGCGGGCCCGAGGTGAAGTCGCTCCGCAACGGCAAGGCCAGTCTGAGCGACGCCTATGCCCTGATCCGCCGGGGCGAGATGTTCCTGCACAACCTGCACATCTCGCCCTACGCGCCGGCGACCCGGGAGAACCCCGACCCGCGCCGGGAGCGCAAGCTCCTGCTCCACCGCTCCCAGATTGCCAAGCTGGAGGGTCGCGTTGCTCAGCGGGGGCTTACGCTGATTCCCTTGAGCCTCTACTTCAAGGGTGGCCGGGCCAAGGTGGAGCTGGCTCTCGCCCGGGGCCGGGCGCGCTACGACAAGCGCGAGGCGATCCGGCGCCGAGAAGACCGCCGGGAGACCGATCGCGCCCTGCGCCGCGATCCCCGTGGAGACTCCGGCGGCCGCCAGCGGAAGCGCCCCTGATGCGCCGAGCGCGCTTCGGGCTGCGGCTGGGCCACTCGGGCTGGAACTGGAACTGGGACTGGGGCCGGGTCGCCGGCGGGCTGGCGGCCGCGTGCCTGATGAGCGGCGGCTGTGCCCAGTACGCCATCCCCCCGGACTCGAGCCCCGTCTACAACCCCGACCGCCGCGACTACGCGACCTTCCGCGAGGCTCATCCGGGACTGCTCGAGCCCAACTACCTGCCCTTCATGCTGCATCGCTTCCGCGAGGATCCGGTCCGCGGCGACGTGCTGGTCGTGTGTCGCTGGGAGGCGGGCGACATGCCGCTGCCCGTGCACATCGAGCGGCCGGGCATCCCCGACGAGATCCAAGACGAGTTTCATCCCGTGGACCCGCAGATCTACGTCGAACGCGTCGCTCACGCGCTCCAGACCTGGGAGGGGGAGCTCGAAGCGCTCGTGCGCTTCCGGCTCGTGGCCACCCCGGACGAGGCGAGGCTGGTGCTTCGCCTGCGCGGCGAGCTCGCTCCGCGGCCGAGCGAGGACGTGCAGGTGCTGGGCACCACCTCTGCCCTGCTCGAGGCCTGTCGCAGCCGCGGGGTGGACCCGGACGCTGAGCGCCTCCGGGTGAGCTTCGCGGTGCCTGAGCTGCTCATCTACGTGGCCGACCGCTCGGGCCTGCTCACGCCCAACCAGGTGGAGCAGATCGCCCTCCACGAGATCGGACACGCCCTGGGAATGATGGGCCACAGCCCGATCTCGACCGATTTCATGTATCGAGTGATTCCAGATCGCCCTGGGATTTCACAGCTTTCCATCGAGGATGTGAACTCGTTTCTGAACCTCTACCAGCTTCCCAACGGGACCCGGTTCGCCCACGTTCCACCCGGGGGCTCGCCGCCGCCGCCGCCGCCGGGCCCGCCCAGCGGTTCGCCCATGCTCTCGGTGGGGCCCCACGTCGACGCCCGGATCGGCTTCGAGGTCAAGACGCCCTCCGGCTGGATCCGCGTCGAGACGGACCACGGTCTGTTCGCGGCGAACGGTCCGGTCTGGGACCGGGACGCCTCGTTCCAGATCGTAGTCTGGCCGTACCCCACGATCGAGCAGTTCCTGACCCGCTTCTCCCAGGCGCTGTTCGCGGACACCTGGCTGCGGCACCGCACGCCCGTGGTGGTCAACGGCCGCAGGGCGCTCCAGGTCGCCGTCGAGGATCCCTCGGGCCAGCTGGCGGAGGAGTTCACCATCGTGGAGCTCGGCGACGGCCGGGTGATGATGATCCACACCCAGAGCCCGGTCGAGACGCAGGATCAGTGGCGGCCCTGGTTCCAGGCCTCCCTGGCCACTCTCGAGATCTGGCCATCGGCGGGCCGCTGAGGCACGGTTGCGTGGAGCCACCGGGAGGACCTGATGATCAAGCTGCTCGTCGCCGTTGTACTGCTCGGGCTGCTGTTCGTGGTGGCGATCGGCGTGGCCAGCGAGACCGGCGGAGAGGTGGTCACGCTCCACACCCGGGACGCGGATGGCGGCGAGGTGTCGACGTCCCTCTGGCTGGTCGAGCACGGTGGCCAGCTGTACCTGCGTGCCGGCCAGCAGGGCAGCGGCTGGCTCGAGCGGCTAAAGGCGGAGTCCCGGGTGGAGATGGAGCGGGCGGGCCAGCGGCGCATCTATCGGGCCGTGGAGGCCGAGGACGTCCGGGACCCGGTGAACGAGCTCATGGCGGAGAAGTACGGCTGGGCGGACGCGTTCATCGGCGTGATGCGTGACGATTCCCAGACCGTCCCGGTCCGCCTGGATCCGGTCCAGCGCTGATCGACCCGTGTCTGCCGCGCGAGAAGACTACGAAGTCCAGGCGCTCGGCCTGCTCGAGATCCTCGGGGTCAGCTTCCGCATCTTGTTCGAGCGCTTCGCCGTGCTGGCGGGGCTGGGCCTGGTGGCCAACCTGCCGGCGATCGCGATGTTCACCGCCTTCGTGGCCGACTCACGGCCGGGGCCGGGAGACGCCGCCGCCCAGATCCTGGCGCCCGACTTCCTAAACGCCGTTGCCGGCTACGCCGTCGCCACTTGTCTGGCGATTCCCTTCGTCGGAGCGGCGGTTGCCGTCGTGGTGAGCCGTCTCTACCTGGGGCACACGCTCTCGTTCGGCGATGCCGCGCGCGAGGGGCTGTCCCACTATGCGGGGCTGGCGCTCAGCTACGGGGTGCTGGCGGTGGTGTCCGTCGCCGTCGCCGGGATCCTGGCCGTGCTGGTCTTCGGCGGGACGGCGATCGCGCAGGGGCTGGGCGGGATGGGCGAGCTCCTCGGGTTCGCACTGGCCGCCGGCGCAATCGCCGTGGGCCTCAACCTGGCCCTGGTCTGGTTCCTGCTCCCCCAGGTGGTGGTGCTGGAGGGCGAGTCCGTCTTTCATGCGGTGGCGCGGGTCTGGACGCTGCTCGACGGGATGCGCTGGAAGGCCGCCTCGGCCCTGCTCTCCGGCTACCTGATCGTCGCCATCCCGTCGATGGTTCTCCAGTTCTCGATGGCGGCGGTCCCGCTGCTGGGCATCGCGGCCTGGAGTGCGGTGCAGGCGATCGGACATGCCTTCATCGCCACCATCTCCGTGGTCCTCTATCTGGACATCCGCGCGCGCAAGGAGGCCTTCGACCGCAGCGGGCTCGCGGGCGCGATCTAGGGCTTGACGTCCGGCTCGAGGTACATGACCTCGACCGAGACCGGGAGCCCGTAGCGGACCCGGAACACGTGCAGGCCGCCGCTCGACTCGAGCGCGCCGATCTCCACGTGGGGATCGCGCTCGCTGTAGCGGCGGGCACGCTCGTGGAGCGCTTCCAGCGCCACGCGGGTCGGGAGCGCCACGCCGAAGTGCTCGGAGCCGCTGCCGCGCATGGGCTCGTCGCCGTTGCGGATGGTCAGGTACTGCGAAGGGGAGATGGCCAGCACCAGGCGGTCCGGCCGGGCGAGGCCGGTGATCTCGCGCCAGCCGAAGACCTCGCCGTAGAAATCGACGAGGGCAGAGCGGCCCGCCGGCTGGAGGCCGTCGGGCCCGATCGCAACGGCCACGTGGTGGAGCTGCATCTCGCTCGTCACCCGGCGGGCTCGAAGCGGAGCCGGTGGCGATAGATGTGGGTTCGGGCGCGCTGGCCGCGCAGCCAGGGGAGATCCGGCCCGTCCAGGTCGCAGCTGTAGTCGTAGACGATCCGCTCGTCCTCCCGCTCGCCCTCGAGAACGGCCGGAAAGCAGCAGTCGCCGCGGGAGGGGAGGTCGCACACGAAGGCCAGGCGGTCCTCGTCCTGGACATAGCGCCAGAGTGCCGTCCGCTTCGGGCTGAGGCTGTAGTTCACCTGGTTCCAGACGGTGCGCAGGAGCCAGCCCGGCCCGCGACCCAGGTCGTACGCACCGCCACCGCAGCCGTTCAGGTTTCGCCGGGCTACGAAGTACGCCTCTCCGTCGTGCCAGAACGCGAAGGGCGAGTCGTACTTGCGCGGGTCGGGGCGGCAGGTCCAGTTGGCGAGATCCCCGGCGGGCGCCCGGCACACCAGGGCGCCCCAGCCACTGGCATCGCCGGCCTCGTTGCGGATGACGCCGTAGAGCGTTCCGTCCTCCCCCAGCACGCAGTCCGCCTCGCTGCCACCGCCCTCGTAGACCACCGGCCGCTCGGGATCGAAGGGCTCCCAGTGGCGCCCGTCGTCGCTCCTCCACATCTCCACGCGAAGGTTGGGACGGGACCCGTCGTAGATGCTCTCGCCGCCGGCGTAGACGAGCATCACCGGGACGCCGCCCGGTCCCAGTCGGCGCACGCGCCAGCCCATGACGCCCGGCGGTCCGAGCGAGCTCAAGTCCGACCAGCTTCCGTCCGGTTGGCGCTCGGCGAGGGACAGGCCCTGGGGCTCGAAGGCGAGGGGGTCCCGGCCCAGGCGCGAGACGTACAGCAGGAGCCGGTCGCCCAGCGACAGCAGGCGCGGCTCGCGCAGGTCGCTGCCGATGGCGAAGCGGGCCTCGAGCGTCCAGCGCTCCTCGTCCCGACTGCGCACGATGCAGATGGCGGTGTGGGGTCCGGCGAAGTGGTGAGGCGCCGTGCGGAAGGCCAGGTAGACGAATCCATCGCTGTGGCGAACCGCGTCCAGGTTGTTGTTGGCGGCACCGAGCGCGAGCTCGGGGGGGAGGCCCGGACCGGGAACGATCCTGCGGGTTTCGAGCACGCGCACCCGGTGCCGGCCCTCTTCCACGGGTGGGGCGCTCCCCCGCTGGGGGCGCAGGCGAAGCCCGAGCCAGGCCAGCCCGGCGGCTCCGCCGAGCAGCGAGAAGAGCGCCGCGCGGCGCAGCGAGCCCGGCATGGCTCCATCTTACGTGAGACGGCGGTTCGGCCGATAGACGGGGCATGGACGCGTCGGGCGCCAGGCGGGGGAACCGCGCTCTCGCGGTCGGACTGCTGGATGCGCTCGGTGCCGCGGGTCTGGGCGAGGCCCGCGCGCGCGCGCTCGCCGCTGCCGGCGGCGACGAGACCGCGCTTCGCACCGGCCGGGACGAACTTCCCGCAGCCACCGTGATGGCCGCCTTCGCGGCGGCCTCTCCGGAACGGACGCTCTGCCGGAGCGTCGGGCGCAGTGTGCTCGGGCCCGAGCGCCAGGGCCTCGCACTCCTGACGGGAGGCGTCGGCGGGCCCGAGAAGGCCTATCGGCGCATCGACCAGCTCCTGCCGAAAGAGGATCCGACCGGGGCGTACCGGGCGGCCGAGATCACGGGCGGCGGCGCCCGGGTCGTGTACGCGCCCGGGGAGCACGGCGTGACCGCCGCCTTCTGTGGCGTTCGAGAAGGCATGCTGGCCGCGATCCCGCAGCTCTTCGGCCTCCCGGCCGGTCAGGTCCGCGAGAGTCTCTGCGCGGCTCGCGGCGCACCCCACTGCGTGTACGAGGTTCGCTTCGCGCGCGTCCCGCGCGCCGGCCTGATCGCGGGCGGGGCGCTCGGCGCTGCGGCGGGTCTGCTCGCGGCCGTTGGGCTGGGTGCGTCGCTCGGCGGGGCGCTGGCCGCGGCGCTCCTCGCGGCG